>CATYJU010000003.1 GCA_958407995.1 uncultured Collinsella sp. | reverse complement strand
TCGAGTTTGTGCACGACGCGAACGGCGCTCCGGGAACGGCGATGGCCGAGGGCGAAACATTTGCCGCAGGGACGTACTGGGTGCGCGTGAACGGTCTCTTGGGCAACGCGGCGCAGAACTACACGCTCGCCAGCGACGGAGCCGCAAGCTTTACCGTAGCGGCCTCGGGCAGTGCGGGCGGCACCGGCAGCGGCACCGACGGTGGCACGGGTTCCAACGCAGGCAGCGCTGATAAGAACGGTAAGGGCAACAAGGGCAAGAGCTCGGGCGGAAAACTCGCCGGCACGGACGATGGCTCCGGCATTGCCGCCGGGCTCGCCGCTGCCGCCGTGGCGACAACGGTCGCCGGCGCAGCGATGCTTGCAAATGACCGCGAAAACAACGGGAACGTTGACGAATAGGCCAGCCGACCTTTTTGGACACATCGATTTGATGAGGGGCGCAGAATACCGTTCTGTACCCCTAGCTTTTTGCAAATGAAGAGGTGGTGTGTTCAGAAAACTCGCAGGCTGAGCGACCAGCCTCAGTGCCGCCCGATGCGCGGGCGTAAGTCTGGCCCGAACGCCACTATCGACTACATCACCGAGTTCAACGCATTCACGAACTCCTGGGCCTTCGCACGACTGCTCAGGCTAAAAACACAAGCAGTCAACAGCCTGTTACGCAGGAAAACGTCGCGCCCCTTGATCCTGTTGACCCCCGTGATGTCCTTAAGATAGACACTTTCGGTGTGCTTGCCGCCAAAAGTGCCCTTCTTGAGCACCTCAATACGGTTGGGGTAGATCTTAACGTCTTTAAACCTACCCGAACCCTTGTCCTGGAATAGCAGCGTGTTGTTGTCCATACGCGTCACTCCCGCGGGGTTCGCTAAAACTGTCTCTATGGTCACATTTTAGTCACCGCAAGGCTCCCATGCGAAGGTGCCAGACAGCACAGCAATTCGTGTCCGCGCGAGGCTTTAAACTAAATGCGATAAAGATGCATTCCACAAGAGGAAAGTGGGGCGACAGTGATGGGCGAACTGGTAAACCGTGGAGAATCGGCAATCGTGCCAGAAGTTTTTTACAAGCAGGTTTCCTCGATTCTCAACGCCGCTCGCAACAAGGCCTATACCGCCGTTAACTTTGCGATGGTTGAGGCATATTGGGAGATCGGCAAAAGTATTGTTGATGAGCAGGGCGGAGAGGGGCGCGCAGCATATGGAGAGGCATTGATTGCAGGCCTCTCCAGAAGGCTTACCGCGGATTTCGGAAGAGGCTTTGGCATCGCAAACCTTCGCAATATGCGTCAGTTCTTTCTTGCGTTTCCAATTCGCGACGCACTGCGTAGCGAATTGAGCTGGACTCATTACCGCAGGTTGATGCGCATTCCCGACCCTGATGCTCGCACATGGTACATGAACGAATGCGCCGTTTCTCGCTGGAGCACGCGCCAGCTCGAACGCCAGATCAACACCATGTTCCGCGAGCGCCTACTTACCAGCAAGGACAAAGAGGCCGTCACCCAGGAAATCCAAGAGAGCGCCCCGGCTCGTCGCCCCGAGGATATCATCCGCGACCCATATGTACTGGAGTTTTTAGGTTTCTCGGACGATGCTACGTTTCGCGAGAGCGATCTAGAGCAGGCGCTCATCACACATCTTCAGAAGTTCCTGCTGGAGCTTGGTCGTGGCTTCGCTTTCGAGGCGCGCCAAAAGCGCATCACCTTTGATGGGCGCCATTTCTATATTGACCTTGTTTTTTACAACTATCTGATGCGCTGCTTCGTGCTCATCGACCTTAAGACCGATGACCTTACGCATCAGGACCTGGGCCAGATGCAAATGTATGTGAACTACTACACGCGCGAGCTCATGAACGAAGGCGACAATCCGCCCATAGGCATCGTGCTCTGCGCGGACAAAAGCGATTCGATTGTCGAGTACACGCTGCCCGAAGACAACGACCAAGTGTTTGCCGCCAAATACCTGCCGTATCTTCCAAGCAAGGAAGAGCTGGCGCGCGAGCTGAGTGCCGAGTACCGCGCCATCAACGAAGCGACTAATGGCGAAACGCAAGGGTAGCAGCACATTGCGACCGAAACCACCGCAGCCGTCGCAGGCACACTCGCGGTTGCGACGCACGCTACGAAACAATACCGGTCATGGACGCCGGCAACGACATTCCAACCGTGGCTGGCGAGCGTGACCTGACAGGCAAAGACACGGCCTTCGTCTGATGTGGATCCATTGGTTGCCACAGAAAAGGACCGGTTGCAGCCGGCCCTCAAGACACTTGCACCTGCGTTGCCCGCGCTTCCGAAGTGTGACTAGCTGAGGAGCGGGTTCCGTGGCACAACCTGATCTTGCCCAGCGAGGCGGCCCTTTTGCAGCCGGTCCACCGTTTATTTACATCTACCCCCTGCCAAACTACCGGATGGCAGCCCCCATGCCTGCGAGCCGTCCCGTGCTGCGCTTCCCTACTTCCCAAAGATCGCAGCGAGCAAGCCCTTACGTTTGGGCTTCTCCTCTCGGTAGGAACCCTCGGCAACCGCTGCAACCTGGCGCGGTTGCTCGCCGCCTCCACGGCGCACGATCTGGTACAGAAACGGCGACTTAACGTATTTGACCTCGATGGGCGTGGCATGCACGGTGCTCTCACCGGACAGATGCAGGCTCGGATTGAGCGGCGCCACGACGTGCGTTTCGCGCTTGTCACTAAACACCACCGCGGCCGCGCGGCCCGTCTGTCCGTTTACGGCAATGCGCACCTGCTCGCCATCGCGGCTGTCCGTCGCCGGACGATCGACAAAGTAGACCGGCACCATCACCAGGCCATCCTTATGCTTGCGGGCCTTGCGCGCCCAGGTTCGGATGCTCTTTTTATTGAGCCCCAGTACGGCCTCGGCATCGTTGCCCGCAACGTCGAGCGCCAACTTATCAATGACCACCTGGTCCTTGGTAGATGCATCGACGGAGACGACGCGGAAGTCGCCTTCCTGCATGGCGGGATCGAACGGACCGACCTTGGCAAAGTCCCACGGCTCCAAAATGCCCATGAGGCGAACGTCCAGGTAGTTTGCCCTGGGGTATGCCCAGTCGAGCACCTCGTAGTACACCAGGGTTTCCTTGCTCAGGCCCTTGCCCGGGAAGGACGCCATTATGCGCAGGTCCGCCAGCGCCATGGGGAAATAGAAGAGCATCATGTCGTTTTGGATCGCGTCTTCTACGTCGTGCCCGGCAAAGGCATCCGGGTACTGGAGCACCAGCTGCAGTGCGTTGGCACGTGCCTGCTGCGGCGAGATTTCGCAGGGAATACCCTGCTCAGGTACATACTCCGCACCAACGCCCATGGTCAGGCGCTTGCTGAAGGTACCGGGCCTGAGCAGGTCGGCGACGCCGATCTTGTTGCCGCAGGACGGGCACTCAAACACACGCTGCGTTGACTCGCCCTCAAAGGACGCTCCGCAGAAGGGGCAAGGAATGCTCACATGCGTGGCCTCTTGGAACTCCTGCGCCGTGCCGCGATCCTCCCACAGCAGATGTTCCAGGACCGACTGATTGCGCCAGTGCGCATTGAAGAAATACCAGTCCGGGTCCTGCGGGCGCTCGAGTTGCGACACATGCGTGAGTTTGAGCAGTCCATCCACCACCGTCAACGGCGTATGGCGAATACCCAAAGCGCTCTTGGGCTCTCCGGCGTCCGCCTGCCACGGAACCACCGTGCCGCAATAGGCGCACTCAAAGCTGCGCTTAGCCTGGTGCGAGTACATAGGGCCGCCGCAGTTTTGACATTTAATGGCAAACATCTCGTCCATGGAAACGTCCTCCTTTGCACAGGGGCTGTCGACATTAAGTATGTCGAGCAAGCAGGCACATGCCCATACCCATGTGGCCCAAAATGGACCACCCAGGCAGACGAGAAGGCTCGCTCGTTAGCACCGGCAGACTATTGCTGCATTTTCTGAGCATCGGCGCACGGCGCCCCCGCGCGAGCTACACTATCCCCTTAAACATGATTGTGAGGACGACCGCTATGCTATTTGTAAATCGGCTGGTACATACGCTTGTTCCCGGCAGCGAGGGCGAGCCGGTCGATGCATCTTGCCGCACCAACGCGGGTTTTGCCGCAAGCCTCATCTGCATTGGCCTCAACATCACTCTGTGCCTAGCCAAGGGCATCGCGGGCCTGCTTGCCGGCTCCGTCTCCCTCATCGCCGACGCTTTCAACAACCTCTCCGATGCCTCGAGCAACATCGTGAGTCTGCTCGGGTTCCGCCTTGCCAGCCGCCCGGCAGACGAGGGCCACCCTTACGGCCACGGCCGCTACGAGTACCTGGCCGGTCTGTTTGTCGCCGTCCTGGTTTGCGCCGTCGGCATCAACCTGATCCTCGAGTCGGTCACTAAGATCATCAAGCCTTCCCCCACTGCATATTCGGTGCTCTCCTTAGCCGCCCTCGTCTTGTCCATGCTCGTTAAGCTCTGGATGGCGGCATTCAACCGCACGCTGGGCAACCGCATCGATTCCGAGACACTCATCGCCACGGCACAGGACTCCAAAAACGACGTCATCACCTCGGGCTCGGTCTTAGCGGCGGCGCTTATTTCGCAAGCGACAGGCTTTGACCTCGACGGCTGGGCGGGCCTGGGCGTGGGCATCTTCATTTGCATCAGCGGCATGGGCCTGGTGCGCGACGCCATCAGCCCGTTGCTGGGGCAAGCGCCCGACCCCAAGCTCGTCCAGGCAATCCGCGACAAGATCATGTCCTATCCGCAGGTCCTGGGCACACACGACCTCATGGTGCACGACTACGGCCCCGGCCGTCAGTTTGCCAGCGCACACGTGGAAATGCCCGGCGAGGGCGATGCCTTTGAGCACCACGAGATTCTGGACACCATCGAACACGATATCAAGCATCAGATGGGCATCGGTATCACGCTACACTGCGACCCCATCGCCACCACCGGCGACGACCTGCGCGGCTGGGTCAAGCGCGGCATCATGCAGATCGATCCTGCGCTCTCCATCCACGACCTGCACGAGCATGACGGGTTCGTTTCGTTTGACCTGGTGCGTCCCGACGGCTTTGACATATCCGACGAGGAGCTGCTGGAGCTCGTCACGCGCATCGTGCACGAGCGCCGGCCCGATGTCTCGTGCGTCGTCACGTTTGATTCGGGCTTTAGTTCGCCTGAGCGTCCGGCCGAGCAGCTGTAGCCCCGCTCCGCTCGTCCGCTAGTTTCCCTGCGCGCCCGAGATGCCGTTTTGTAGGGCGTTCCAAGCATCCGTCGCCATGCCGCCCAAGTTCTGCGCGGTATCGCCCAGGTTTTGTGCCGTGTCGCCCAGCTCTTGCGCCTTGTCTCCCAACTCCTGTGCCTTGTTGCTCAAGTCCTCCAGCGTATTGGAGCTCGAACTGTCGGTACCGCTTTGGCCGTCAGACGAGTTGCCCGAGCTGTTCTTGTGCGTGAGTTGTATTTCGAGGTTGCCGCTGTCGTTATAGAAGGCAGAAGTAACGACCCAGTTGGCATCGACGACGGGCGTTGAGCCATCATCAGTCAGGACCACGGCATTCGAAAGATCGGCGCCGCGCGACTTGAGAAGCTTCTTGGCGTTGGACCAGTACTGCCCCGGGATATCGCTCAAATCGACGGTGCTAGACGAGGCGGACTCGGTTTGCTCGGCAGCGGTATCGGCCGTTGAGCTCCCCCGCTTGTTGAGCATGCCCGACACGATGGCAAACACAACCGACAGCGCAAAGAAGATCGCCAGCACGATGAGGATCTTCTTGATCACGCTCGACGAACGCGACGGCCTCTTCTCCTCGTCCTCGCCATATTGCGGAATCGACTTGGGGTACTCGCGATACGGCTCGCGCGACTCGTAGCGAGGCTGCGCCGTGCGAGGCATATACGTCGTCTGCTGAGGCTGCGGAATGGGATTCTGCGGCAGGTCATCATAGGGATTCGGCGTCGAGGCAGCATAAGGATCCTGCGGCGCGTAATCAAACGGATCCGGAGCTGCGTTGCCATAAGGGCCTTGCGAAGATGCAGCATAAGGATCCTGCACCGTGTCGCCATAGCCCATAACCCGGGTGGGCTCGGTAGAAGGCTGCGTCGCGGCGGGGTCGGTATAACCGGGGTTGGGAACAACGCGGGTCGCATCGGCGCTATCGCCAGCCTGCGCGGAACCGTAGCCGCCCATCACGGTTGTCTTGTCCTGATCCATGCAACGATTCCTTTCCGTCGCGCGTGAGCCTCAAGTTATCCATGCATTCTACCCGCGCAAAAGCCTATGACGGGCAGAGTCCGTCGGTATCTACAAGACATGCGCGGGCCTAAGGATCAAAAAGCCCCGCCGTGCCTTGTGGGCGCGGCGGGGCGGGCTAGCAGCTATGGACAGCAGGCTTAGAACAGGCCGGTGATGTTGCCGTCGTTGTCGACGTCGATGTTCTCTGCCGCGGGCACCTTGGGCAGACCCGGCATGGTCAGAACGCTGCCAGTCAGCGCGACCACAAAGTGGGCACCGGCGGAAACCTTGAGCTCACGCACGGTGATGCGGAAGTTCTCGGGAGCGCCCAGGGCCTTGGCGTTGTCGCTAAAGCTGTACTGCGTCTTGGCGACGCACACCGGCAGGTTGCCAAAGCCATTCTCGCGCAGCTCGGCGAGCTGGCGCTTGGCGGCCGGCGTAAAGTCAACGCCATCGGCGCGGTAGACCTTGGTGGCAACGGCCTCGAGGGCATCAGCGACATCAGCGCCGTCCTCATAGGCAAACTTGAGCTCGCTCGGCTGCTCAATCAGACGCATGACCTCATCGGCCAGCTCGAGCGCGCCCTCGCCGCCCTTGGCCCAGACCTCGGAAAGCTTAACGTTGACGCCGAGCTTCTGGCACTCGGACTCGATGAGCTCGAGCTCGGCCTCGGTGTCCGTCGGGAAGCGGTTGATGGCGACCACGCAGGGCAGACCGTAGACATTCTGGATGTTGTCGACGTGGCGCAGCAGGTTGGGCATGCCGGCCTTGAGTGCCTCGAGGTTCTCCTCGTTGAGGTCGGCCTTGGCGACGCCACCGTTGTACTTCAGCGCACGAGCGGTCGCGACGACCACGACGGCGCTGGGGCGAACGCCCGTCATACGGCACTTGATGTCGAGGAACTTCTCGGCACCCAGATCGGCACCGAAGCCGGCCTCGGTAATGGCAACATCGCCAAAGCGCATCGCCATACGCGTGGCCATGATAGAGTTGCAGCCGTGGGCGATGTTGGCGAAGGGACCGCCGTGGACAAACGCGGGCGTGCCCTCGAGCGTTTGCACCAAGTTGGGCTTGAGCGCGTCCTTAAGCAACGCGGCCATGGCACCCTGGGCCTTAAGGTCGCGGGCACGGACAGGCTCGCCGGCAAAGCTGTAGCCGACGACGATCTCGCCCAGGCGCTCTTTGAGGTCGTTAATGCTCGTAGACAGGCACAGGATTGCCATGACCTCGGAGGCGACGGTGATATCGAAGCCATCCTCGCGCGGCACGCCCTGGGCCTTACCGCCAATACCGTCGATGACGTGGCGCAGCTGACGGTCGTTCATATCGACGACGCGCTTCCAAGTGATGCGCTTAACGTCGATGCCAAGCTGATTGCCCTGCTGAATATGGTTGTCGAGCATGGCGGCCAGCAGGTTGTTGGCAGCACCGATGGCATGGAAGTCGCCGGTAAAGTGCAGGTTGATATCCTCCATGGGGATGACCTGAGCCCAGCCGCCGCCGGCAGCGCCGCCCTTAACGCCAAAGACGGGGCCAAGCGAAGGCTCGCGCAGGGCCACGGCGCTCTTGACGCCGCGACGGCGCAGGCCGTCGGCCAGACCGATGGTCGTGGTGGTCTTGCCCTCGCCCGCAGGCGTTGGGTTGATAGCGGTCACGAGGACGAGCTTGGCCTGGTGATCAGTCGGCTCGTTGAGCAGCGAATAATCGACCTTAGCCTTGTCGAAGCCGTACGGAATCAGGTGCTTAACGTCGACGCCGGCGTTCTTGGCCACCTCGGTAATAGGCAGCGGCGTGACAGAACGTGCGATTTCGATGTCAGTAGGCATGGGCGGTCCTTTCGTTACCGAATGAGAAAAAGACTAATTCAGCATAGCACGGGCGCGCAATAGTAAAACACCCGTAACCGATGAATGGCGATATGTTTATCCAATGCTCAGCGATAGCTTAACAACCCGCCAAAACAAAGCGCCCTAAATGGTAGGTTCAATCCCCAAGTGCTCAAAGGTGCGAAGCGTTGCCTGGCGGCCCTGGGGCGTGCGAATCATCAAGCCGCACTGCAGCAGATAGGGCTCATAGACATCCTCGAGCGTTCCCGGGTCCTCGCCCACCGCGCTGGCAAGCGTTGTCAGGCCCACGGCACGTCCGGAGAACGTCTTGGCAAGCGTCTCCAAGATACGAATATCCATCCAGTCCAGGCCGAGCTCGTCGATCTCGAAGAACTCGAGCGCCTGGCGACAGATATCGAGCTCGATGGGACCGTTGCCGCGCACCTGTGCGTAATCGC
The DNA here is from genome assembly GCA_958407995.1 of uncultured Collinsella sp. Taxonomy (GTDB): domain Bacteria; phylum Actinomycetota; class Coriobacteriia; order Coriobacteriales; family Coriobacteriaceae; genus Collinsella. The sequence continues at coordinate 75,878 of CATYJU010000003.1, read as the reverse complement.
GCACGCGCTTGAGCAGGCGGTTGGCAAGACGCGGCGTGCCGCGCGAACGCGAGCCGATCTCAAGTGCACTGGGATGGTCGATCGCCACGCCAAGGATAGTTGCCGAGCGCGTCACAATCTGCGCGAGCTCTTCGACCGTGTAGTAATCCAGGCGATATGAAATGCCAAAGCGGTCGCGCAACGGGCCGGTCAACATGCCTGAGCGGGTCGTTGCTGCTACCAGCGTAAACTTGGGGATATCCAGGCGAATCGAGCGCGCCGCCGGACCCTTGCCAATCACGATATCGAGGGCAAAGTCCTCCATCGCGGGGTACAGGACTTCCTCGACCGAACGGTTGAGGCGGTGGATCTCGTCGATAAACAGCACATCACCCGGCTGCAAGTTAGTAAGGATGGCCGCCAGGTCGCCCGTGCGCGCGATGGCGGGGCCACTCGTGGTCTTGATCTGAGCGCCCAGCTCGTTGGCGATAACGGTAGCCAGCGTGGTCTTGCCCAGACCCGGAGGACCCGAGAAAATCACGTGGTCGAGCGTCTCGCCACGGCTCTGCGCCGCTTCGATCAACACGCGCAGGCTCTGCTTGATATGCTCCTGGCCACAGTAATCGTCCAGGCGCTGAGGGCGCAAAGTGCGGTCGACATCGAGGTCCTCAGCCGTCAGCTCCGAGCCCACCATGCGCTCGCCGTGCGCCATGGATGCCGCCGGCGAGCTGCCGGGCGTCGCCCACAGGTCCTGAGAGTCATCGGCTTCCCACATCACGCATCCATTCCGAGTCGCTTAAGCGCCGCGCCGAGCAGATCCTCGACACGCATATTCTGCCCATCATACCCGCTCAGGGCAACATCGGTCTCCTGCGGGCTAAAGCCCATGGAAAGGAGCGCCGCACGGGCATCATCGATGGCCGAGGGAACAGCAGCGGGCACGGGCATCGCAACCTGGCCTGGAATCACGTCGACCGGGACAAAGCCCTTGTCCTTGGCAAAGGTGCTCTTGAGCTCCAGGATCAGACGTTGAGCTGTCTTTTTGCCCACACCGGGCACCTTGGCCATGCCCTTGTCGTCCTCGGCCATCACCAGCGAATACAGCTGCCCCACGGTATAGGTGGAAAGAACGGCGAGCGCCAAGCGCGGGCCAACGCCCGAGACGGACACGAGCCGATCGAACATCGTGCGCTCATCCTTTGAGGAAAAACCGAAAAGTGTCATGGCGTCCTCGCGCACCTGCATACGCGTGTAGAGGCGGACCTCGCCGCCGGGCGTCGGCAACGTGGCCGCAGTGCTGCCCGAGATGCCGAGCTCAAAGCCAACGCCCGACACATCGACGACAGCAGAGCTCATCGTGGCCTCGACAAGCGTTCCGTGGAGCTGGGAAATCATCAGTATCCGGTTCCTCTCTGTTGATAGAACTCGCCACCGGTAAGGGCGCGGGTGCGGCTGAGGTTTACGTGGCAGATGGCACAGGCCAGGGCATCGGCGGCATGGTCGGGATGCGGGTCGTGGTCGAGCTGCGTGAGCGTGCGCACCATGTAGGCGACCTGCCGCTTATCTGCGGCACCGGTACCCACCACAGCCTGCTTAATCTGCATAGGCGTGTATTCGCCGATCTCGAGTGCGCATTCCGAAAGAGCCACGAGCGCAGCGCCGCGGGCATGCGCCGTAGGGATTGCCGAGCGGACATTAGCGCCAAAGTAGATGCTCTCGATGGCAGCGGTATCGGGTCGATAACGCTCCACGACGCCCTTGAGGTCGCGGGCGATATGCGACAGGCGCACCGCGAGCGGACTGCCTGCGCTGGTCTCGATGCAGCCATAGGCACGGCAGCGAACCTCGCCACGCCGCTCCTCGATAATCCCCCAACCCGTATGAGCCAAACCGGGGTCGATGCCCAAAATAACCAAGCCAACCTCCCCTCGTCTTTTACCAAGCGCAAGGCAAGGCCCCGCGCACTACTCACGAACGTCTGTTCTAGAATAACACAACGGGGTCAAGATGCTTAGTTGAAGTATCGGGGTTGAGAGCGAATCCCATCCCCAGTTTAGTTCTGCGAGAAGAATGGGAACTGTCGGGGATCAACCGGCGGATGCGGCATCGGGCCACCCTGAGGACCACCTTGCGGTCCGCCCTGGCCGCCCATCATCTTATCGATGGCGTCCTGAACCTCGCCCTCGAACTTTTTCATTCCCTCGTGTAAACGACGCTGACCGTCTTCAGAGCGCAACTCCTCCATTTGTTCGGGCGAAATACCCAGTAGCTCGCCCAGCACGCCCATCATCTCGTTTCGCACGCGCTCGCTCGTATCCTCGTCAGCAAAACGGCGCACCTCGGCGCGCGCCAGCGAATCGACCGTCATACGCTCCTTGCCGTTAAGCCCCAGGTCGGACCACGCGAGCATGTACGGCCAGGAGCGCTCGGCAAACGAACGGGACGAAACGATCGGCGCCGTCGGCAACATGCGGCGGGCAGCCTCACCCTGTCGAACGAGCATCAGCAGCAGCGAGCAGGCCTCAGGCTTGCCAGCGGCCATCGGGATGTCGTCGAAAGATCGATTGCGGTCCACGTGCGCCTCAAGCGCGCCATCGATCTCACCCGGCTCGAGCCCGCCGAGCAGCTGTGCCGCGCGGTCGAGCATATCGACCGGACCGTCGAGCGTCGAGAGCGCCTGCGCCAGCACTCGCTCCATACAATCTTCCACCGCGTTGAGCGTCACGAGCTCTTGGGGTACCACGGCAGACGTGCGATTGCGCACACGCGCCACAAACTCAAGCGTCGACAGGTACACATCGCCAAAGGGCGCGTAATCGCCCTGGTAGCCGCCGCAAAGCGCCGGCGCCGCCAGCGCGTACTCGGTTTTGGACAGCGGGCTCAGCGCCATCGCACCCAGCTCGAGCGCCGTGTCCTCCAGCATGAGGCCCAGCGTGCGCGAGCGCAGGCGCTCTGCATCGCCCGCCGACACGTCGCGATCGAGCACACGCGCCGCATCCGGTGCATCGCGCTCGACGGTGCGAATGTGCAGACGCTCGGCGATGGCGCGGACGGCGGCACAGCGGGCAGCCTCGGCCTCTTCCTGCGCCGGCGTAAAGATACGGTTGCGCCCCAGCACCAGGCCAATCACATTACGCGGGCCCAGAGCGTCGACGGCCAGCGCCGCCAGCAGGGACGACGGCAAGTCGCCCTCGAGTGCCACCACGGCGCGCGACGCACCGTGGGCCCGGGCGTTGTCGCGCACGGCGAGCACCAGTGCCTGCCACAACCACTCCTCGGAACGAAACTCGGGCAGCTCGTGGTCCTCCAAAGCATCGAGCATTACGCCGCGCTGAATCTCCTGAACCAGCAGGCTCTCCTCAAAGCACGGCGCTTGGGCCACTACGCGCCCGCAGTCGTCGAGCACAAACGACCCGCCGGTATACACCGACTCGTCATAGGCACCGACCGGCGCCATGCAGGCAAACCACACGCTGCGCTTGGATGCGATCTTGCGGTAGGCGCCGCTGCGAACGGCGGCAATGGCGGCAGTCTCGCGGTCGGTCATGTCAAACGCATTGAATTGGAAATACGCAATGAGGTCAACACCGGTCGGCAACATCTCGAGTTCGCGGTCCAAGTCAAAAATCACGGCGATGCGCACGCCGTCCACGTCGAACACCGGCGGCGCCCAACGCGTGTCGTTGTTCTCGCCACGCTGCAGGGCAATGCTCGAACGCGCCGGCACCACATGACCGTCCTTGAGCATCATGTAGTCGAGCAGCGGCTGACCCTCAAACGAAACCGCCGCGGGCACGATGCAGATCATGTCAAGCTCCTGGATGCGCTCGGCGACACCAGTCAAGCCGGCAAGCATGTCGTGCTCAAAGTCGGCAGCGCCCACCAGGCCACCGGGCATGGCGCCCATAAAGAGCGGAGCCGGAACGCACAGCACGCGCGCCCCGCGCTCGTGGGCCAGACGAGCCTGGTCCTCGATGCGGCCGCAAATGCCCTCAATATCACCCAGGCGCATATCGATCTGTGCAAGCGCGAGCTTCATGGCTCAGCCCTTTCCGTCGTAAACCATCGAAATCGTAGTAAAAGCGCCGGCCGCATGATGCAGTCGGCGCTCGCATGTGCATATGCTAGCTATGATACCCCGAGCGGGGGCGCGCTCCTAGAACGTCGCGGACCACAGCCCGTGCAGGTTGCAGTAGGCATAGACGGTACCGGTCTTGGAACCGCCGGCAAAAAACGTCGCGGGCTTCATGCCGGGCTCAAGGTAATGGACCTCTAAGCGGCCCTCGGCCTCAAGGGCGATCCACTCAATATAGTGCTCGGGCAGGCTGGGGTGCTCGACCGAGCCAACGCGTGCGCGAATCACGTGACCGTCGCGCTCGGTCTCGACAACAGGCACGTGCTTCTCGTGCGCCGCGTCCTCAGTGTTTGCGGTCAGTTCCGTGCAACCGGCAGGGGTTGCAACGTCGTTGCCAAGGGCGGCAATGAGCTTACCGTCGGGGTCCTTAAAGAATTTCGCCATGATGTTCTCCTTTGCTGACGTGCCAATGTTCTTGATGGTTCTTATGCCCAAAGGCAGACAAACCATCCACGGCATTGCAAATGAACACATAACGGGCGGGGACGATGGGGCAGCGTGCGCTATCCGCCCTGGCGGCCCCACCCGAGCGGGTTAGCGCCCGTCGCCGCCCAGCAGTGCCAGAACATCTTCGCGGGTAAACAGCGCCGACGAGACGCCGTCGCCGCCGAGCACGCTGTTGACCAGGTCGCGCTTGGACTCCTGCATCTGCATAATGCGCTCCTCGATCGTGTCCTTGGCGATGAGCTTGTACACGGTCACGGTATGTTGCTGGCCAATACGGTGCGCGCGGTCGGTCGCCTGGTCCTGCGCTGCCACGTTCCACCACGGGTCGTAGTGGATGACCACGTCGGCCGCCGTCAGGTTAAGGCCCACGCCGCCCGCCTTGAGCGAAATCAAAAAGACCGGAACCTCGCCCGCTTGGAACTGCGCGACCATCTTGGCGCGGCTCTCCTTAGACGAAGCGCCCGTGAGCTTAAGGAAGGCGATGTCCTCCTTGGCCAAGCGCTTACCGATGATATCGAGCATACCCGTAAACTGGCTGAACAACAGGATGCGATGCCCGCCGTCGAGTGCGCCGTGCACGAGCTCCATACACGTATCGAGCTTGGCGCTCCCCGCCTTGTAATCCTCGTAGTGTAGACGCGGGTCGCAGCAGATCTGGCGCAGCTTGGTGAGCTCGGCGAGCACCTTGAGCTTGTCCTTCTTAAACTCCCCAGCCTCGCGGTGCTGCACCTGCTGGGCGATGCGGTCCTGGTTGGCCAGGTAGAGCTTGCGCTGCTCGCCGGTAAGCTGCGCCATGACGGTGTCTTCGATCTTCTCGGGCAGGTCGGCCACCACGTCTTCCTTAACACGGCGCAGCACAAACGGCGACACGAGCGCCTGCAGGCGAGCGGCGCTATCGCCCTCGGCATGCTCGACGGGGCTCTCAAAGCGCTTGGCAAACGACTCGCGCGTCCCCAAAAGGCCCGGCATCAAAAAGTCGAAGATGCTCCAAAGCTCGGACAAGCGGTTTTCGATGGGCGTGCCCGTCAGGGCAAAGCGCGCGCCGGCAGGCAGGCGCTTTGCGGCGCGCGCCACCTGCGTGAGCGGGTTTTTAATGTACTGGGCCTCATCGAGCACCACGCGGGCAAAATCCTGCTCGACGTACTCGTCGATATCGCGCCGCATAAGATCATACGACGTCACAACCACGCTATGCTCGGCCACGCCGACAATCTGTGCACGACGTTGAGCTTTGGCGCCCACGATGGCGCACACATCGAGCGACGGGGCAAAGCGCTCCAGCTCGGCGGTCCAGTTGTACACGAGTGAGGCCGGGCATACCACGAGCGTGGGCTTGGTGTCCCCCGCCTCCACGCGCGCCAGGATATGCGCGATCATCTGGAGCGTTTTGCCCAGGCCCATGTCGTCGGCCAAGATGCCGCCAAGGCCCAGGTGTTCGAGCGAGCCGAGCCACTGGTATCCGTCGACCTGGTAGCCACGCAGCGTGGCCTTGAGCGAGGCGGGTACCGTAAAGTCCATCTTGCCGAGCGTGTCCAGGCGCTCGACGGTACGGCGGAACGCAGCGTCGCGATCGGCTTCGAGCTCGGGCGTGCGCGCGAGCATGCTGTCGACGAACAGGGTACTCGACGCGGGAAGCGACACGCCGTCGAGCAGGTCGACGGCATCGACGCCCAGGTCCTCGGCAAGACCAAACGCGGCGCGCGCTCCCTCGTCCAGGCGAATGATGTCGCCCGACGTGAGATGCGCAAACGTCTGGTGACGCTTATACGAATCCAGATAGATGGCAAGGTCTGCCGCCGAAAGGCCGCTCGCGCCCAGTTCGACGTCGAGCAGGTTACTCTTGACGGTCGCGCGCACCGAAAGCTTGGGCGCAGGGCGGACCGAGATCTGGCGTAGGCGGTCGCTGAGCATGACCTCGCCCAGCTCGGACAGGGCGGACAGCCCCTCGGTCAGCAAGTGGAACAGGCTCTCGTCATCGCGTTCCCCAAACGCCAGGCCGCCCTCGTAAAAGTCGAAATACAGGGCCGCCGTGTCCATAACGCGAAACTCTGCCACCTCGTCGCGCGGCGGCACGCCCGGACGCCGCTCTTCGAAGGGGCTGCCCGGAGCGCCCAAGCTAAAGAGATCTGCCGACCAGTCGCCGTAGGTAACCGTAATTTTGCAGGTCACGAGTCCATCGTCGACGCCGATTGCCATGGCAAAGCTCGGCTCGGGCGCCACGGTATCGAGCACGGCGGGAGCGGTGAGATCAGTGTAGTCGCGCAGAACGGGCAGCGCCATGCGGCAGAATTCGCCCACCTGTTCGGCGGCGATATGGACCGGCGTGCGACAGGGCAGCAGACGCGACAGAAACGGCGCCGCATGCTGGGCAAACGCCGCATCGGCGCGGCGTGCGCGGTGCGTGTCGACCAGATAGGCAACGTCGCCCGAGGCAAAGCAGTACATATCGGCGGGCAGGCGCAGGTCGTAGCTGCCACCGGCCGCCGGAGCGATCTTGGCGGCGAGGAGCGGTGGTTGTTTTGCCGAGGCCTCGTCCTCCCCCACCGGCGACAACTCAACCGCTACCTCGTAGGAACGATGCGTCGTCGTTCCCCGCGACCAGGCGGGCTCAAAGGAAATGGTCCGGCCACGCAGCAAGTCCAGCATGTACACGATGTCATGCTCGGACAGCGGCAGCTGGCGCTCGGCGACAAAGCCGCTGCGTGCAAAATCGTACGACGCCGAACGCGAGCTTGTGATGTCATCGAGATAGGCAACTGTCGTCAAGACAAGGCTGAGCAGCTTTGTCGACACATCTTCGAAGGCTTCGGGCGTATGGACAAACGTGAGCTTCTTGCCGTACGAGAAGGTGCCGCCGCGCACGTAGGCATCGGCCATGCCGTCGATATCCTTGACCACGTAGGACACCGAACCGCAGCGAATGCGGAACTCGAGCGCCCAGCTAAAGCGGTCGGCGAACAGCGGATTGTAGTACGGCACCAACGAGGGCTCCAACGCCGCTTTGGGGGCGTCGGGACCAACGGCACCGGCAAGCTTGCGGCGCATGCTCGCCAGCTCATCCATGCGCGCGTTCGAAAGATCGGAGAGCGCCGCCATGAGGCTGGGACTCGTGGGGACAGGTGCTGGGAAGGGAAAGTTGGGGTTGACCGTGGGCGTTGTAGGCGCGGGACGCGCGGACTGTTTGGGCTGAGCCGCAAACGTGCGGACCGGCGTGCGCAAACCTTCGACGGGCTCGGCACCGCTGGCGTCCAGGTACGCCAGCGCCGTGGCGATGGCGTGCTTGCACATGCCGGGGTAGCGATAGGCAGCGGGGCAATCGCAGTCGTAGTCGATCACCTCGTGCTCGTCCATGTCAAGCGCCACGTGCGTCTTGTACAGGTCGCCGCGCGAGCCGCGCACCGAGCCCTCAACCGTCACGTTTTTGGAGAAGCGCGAGCCGCTGTCCTCGATCGACAGAACGGCGCCGTTGAGCATGAGCGAACGCCCCTTCATAAAGGTTCCGCTCAACGCCGCCTCTTTGCGAAGCGCCTGCACAAACGTCCCCTGCGCCATCACTTCCTCCAATCTCACCCGGGGTAGCTTAGATAACCGTCACGCGGCCTTGGTTGCCGACGATGGCCTTTGCCTCTGCCAGCAGCGGAATCGAGCGTGCATTGACCTTGGCCGGCACCTCAGCGCGCAGCACGCGCCCGTCGACTTGCTCAATAAAGATCTCCACGCGGTCGCCGCCCGGGTTGGTGGTGAGCACCGTGGCCAGGCGCGCCATATTGCCCTGGCTAAAGCGGCTGTTGGGCACCATGACCTCAAAGACCTTGGGCTTGTTTTTCTCCTCGCTAAGCTCCAGCGGCACAATCTCCTGCGCGATGATCTGGTCGCCGCGGTCCGAGCGCTCGAGCTTGCCCTTAATGCGCACAAACGCGTCGGACAGCTGCGCGCCGGTCTCGGGATCGACCTCGCCGTACAGATACCCCTCGGCCTCCTTGTAGGTCTTGGGGAACACCACGACCGTGGCCTCGCCTTCCATGTCCTCGAGCTGCACGATGCCCATGGGGTCGCCGTTTTTGGTCACGCGCTTGGACACGCTCGAGACCATGCCGGCCCACCACAGCGCCTTGCCCTCGGGAATCTCCTGGTTGATGGTACCGCCCGTGGGGTTTTGCACCTCATAGCCGGTGTCGATCTGCGAGAACGAGAAGTCGCGCGCTTTGCTAAGTGCATACTCAAACGGGCGCAGCGGGTGGTCCGAGACATAGATGCCCAGAACCTCTTTCTCCTGGCTCAGCTTAAGGTGGCGGTCCCACTCCTGGCCATCCGGATCGGGCACGCTCACCTCAAAGCCCGAGCCCTCAACGTCGCCAAACATATCGAAGAACGACGTCTGGCCGCTCGCGCGATCCTTCTGGCGCTTTACTGCGGCATCGATGATGTTCTCGGGGTTGTTCTTGTCCACAAAGTGCATCATCTGGCGACGCGGATACCCCGTGGAGTCGAAGGCGCCTGCCTTGATGAGCGATTCGATCACGCGGCGGTTTGCCTGGCTGGAGTCCACGCGCTCGACAAAGTCGTGCAGCGTCTTAAACGGACCGCCCGCCTCGCGCTCGGCGATAATCGCCTGCGCCACGCCGGTGCCCACGCCGCGGATGCCGGCCAGACCAAAGCGCACGCCCTCCTTGGTAGCCGTGAACTCGGTACCGGACTCGTTGACATCTGGCGAAAGCACGGGGATGCCGTCGTGACGGCATGCCGAGACGTAGTGCACGATCTTGTCGGTCTTACCCGTATAGGACGTCAGAACGGCCGCCATGTACTCGTGCGGATAGTGCGCCTTGAGCCACGCCGTCTGCATAACCAGGATGGCGTAGCCGGCGGAGTGCGACTTGTTGAAGGCGTAGGATGCGAACTCGAGAACATCGTCCCAAATCTTCTGGGCGACCTCGCGCGTGTAGTTGTTCTTGATAGCGCCGTTCATCCAGTGGTCGTAGGTGGTCTCGTCCGAGCCATCCTCCCAGTGGAGCACCGTCGACGTGAGCAGCTTAATCTTTTTCTTAGCCACGGGCTTACGGATACGCGAGTCCGATTCGCCCTTGGAGAAGCCGCACATCTCGACGGAGATGAGCATAACCTGCTCCTGGTAGACCATGGTGCCGTAGGTTTCGCCCAGGATGTCGTCCAGGCGGTCGTCGTAGGAGACGGCCGGCTCCTTGCCGTTCATACGGTTGATGTAGGACGAGACCATGCCGGCGCCCAGCGGGCCCGGGCGGTACAGAGCGATCAATGCCACGACGTGCTTGTACTCGGTGGGCTTCATGTTCTTGATCGTGGCCGTCATGCCGGCGGACTCGACCTGGAAGACGCCGGCGGTGTGGCCGGAGCCCATGAGTTTAAAGATCTCGGGATCGTCAAAGGGAATCTCTTCCTCTTTGATGTCGATGCCGAAGTTCTTTTTGATGTTTGCCTTGGCCTTGGAGATAACCGTCAGCGTACGCAGGCCCAAGAAGTCCATCTTGAGCAGGCCCATGTCGGCAACGGTATGGCCCTCGTACTGGGTAATCTCGACGCCGCCCTTGGTGTCGAGCTTGGTGGGCACGTGCTCGTTGACGGGGTCGCGGCAGATCAGAACGGCGCACGCGTGCACGCCCTCGCCACGGGTGAGACCCTCGATCGAGAGCGCCGTGTCGATGATGCGGCGGGCGTCGTCGTCCTTTTTATAGGCCTCGGCAAAATCGGGGTTAAACAGATCCTCTTTGCCGGGCTGCTTGTCGAGCACCTGCTTGAGCTTGACCTTGGGGTCGCTCGAGACCATCTTGGACAGGCGCTGACCCATGTAGACCGGGTAGTCCAAGACGCGCGCGGCGTCGTTGATGGCCTGCTTGGCCTTGATGGTCGAGTAGGTGATGACGTGGGTGACCTTCTCGGGGCCGTAGAGCTGACGAACGTGCTCCACGACCTCGAGGCGCCGCTCATCGTCGAAGTCCATATCGATATCGGGCATCTCGGTACGCTGCGGGGACAGGAACCTCTCGAACATCAGGCCGTTCTCGAGCGGGTCGAACGCGGTGATGTTCATGGCGTAGGCGACGATAGCGCCGGCGGCCGAGCCACGGCCGGGGCCGACGCCGATGCCGTTGTCCTTGGCCCATTGCACGTACTCGGCAACGATCAAAAAGTAGGCGGCAAAACCCTTGTCGCAAATGACCTTGTATTCGTACTCAAAGCGCTCTTTGATGTTGACGCCGCCGATCTCGCGCGTGGCCCAGTCGTCGCCGTAGTGCTGGCGCAGGCCCTTCTCGCACTCGCGGCGGAACTGGCTCTCGTGCGTCTCGCCGGGGTCGAGCAACGGGAAGCGCGGCAGGATGATGGAGTCCCAGTCGAGCTCCACGTAGCACTTGTCGGCGATCTCGAGCGTGTTGTCGCAGGCCTCGGGGCAATACGGGAACATTGCCCGCATCTCCTCCTCGGTCTTCATGTAAAACTCCGAGCCGGTCATGCGCATGCGGTTGGGGTCATCGACCTTGGCGTTCATGCCAATGCACATGATGACGTCCTGCACGGGCGCATCCTCGCGGCGCAGGTAGTGGAAGTCGTTGGTGGCGATGACCTTGACGCCCACCTGTTTAGCAATGTCGATGAGCGTGCGGTCCATCTGCTCGTCGGTCAGGCCGTTGTCGGTGGTGATGCCGTGTTCCTGAATCTCGATATAGAAGTCGCCGGGATCAAAGGTGTCACGGAAGGTCTCGGCCCACTTGATGGCGCCCTCCATGTCACCGCGGTCGATGTATTTGGGGATGATGCCCGCGATACAGGCGCTCGTGCAGATCATGCCCTTGGCATGGCGGCGCAGGTTGTCGAGCGTCACGCGCGGCTTGTAGTAAAAGCCCTGCACGGCGGCCTCGGAGACCGTTTGCATCAGGTTGACGTAGCCTTCCTGGTCTTTGGCCAGGAGGATCATATGGTAGAGCTCGGGCTTGTGGTCGCGGGCAAGGGTCTCGTCCGGCGTAAAGTAGACCTCGCAGCCAAAGATGGGCTTGATGACCAGGGGCGGCTTGAGCTCGTCGATGTTGCCCTTCTCGTCCCACATGGCCATGTCCTTCACATACTGGGCATGCTCGCGCGGGTTTTCCTCGGGATCGGGCTCCACCAACTCGTCGCGGCGGTCCTTTTCCAGGAAGGCCTTGTCGTGGCTCCAGGTTTTGTACTCGGGTGTGTTGTGGTTGACGGCGTCGCAGGCCAGCGCCAGGTCGGGCACGCCATACATGTAGCCGTGGTCGGTAATGGCCACGGCAGGCATGCCCAGCTCAACGGCACGGTTGACCATATCCTGGATACGGGTTGCGCCGTCGAGCATGGAAAAGACAGTGTGATTGTGCAGATGGACGAATGCCATGTGATGAGCTCCGATGCGGGTTCGTGTTCTGACTGAACGATTTTACCCCACGGCATGGACAGCACCCGAACCTAGCCAAACCCACACGGCTCCTCTTGCAGTTGCGGTGAAATGCGGACTGTTTGGCGGCTTTTTTGGCCAAAACAGTCCGTATTCCACCGCAAGTTATCTGAGGGCTAGAGGTTGTAGGTGACCACTTGAGGTTCGGCGGGTTCGACGAAGATGGTTGGATCCGGCTGCTCCACGCGGACGAACTTGACGGTCACGGCCTCAAAGCCCGCCTTGTGCAACACGTCGGCGTAAACGCGCGCCTGCAGGGCGTGCTTCTCGAGCAGCTGGTCCGGCGTCTCGTCCGGCGTGCCGCCCGTCTTGTAATCAATGACCAGGGCGCGCGACGAATCGGCCGGGTCGGTGGCCAGTGCATCGATGGCGCCCTCGGCATAGGCACCGTAGCGAGCGATGTCCTCGTCCTCGCAGCCCAGCGAAAAGAACGGCACCTCGGCGCGAACGCACGGCCACGCGAGCAGGTCGGCACGAACAGCCGACTTGAGCCAGCGGTCCAGGGCAACGTCGAAGCGTTCGCGCTGCTCCGGCGTCAGGCGCCACAAGCGTGCCAGCGCATCGGCACGCGCGGCGGGCAACGCGTCGGCACCCATCTCGATGAGCCACTGGCAGGCGGCGTGGAAGGCCGAGCCCAGCGCCATGGGATTGCCGGCGGGCTCGACAGCGGCCACGTCTGCATCGGTTATTTCCGAGCCATCCGACTCTGCATCATCGCCGGACTCGTCCATGGGAACACGAGCCTCGGCGGCACGGTCTTCCGTCTCGGCATGGAGCGCCGCGGCGATTGACGAGTAGCTATACGAGTCACGCGCCGGGAACGGACAGGTGCCCATGCGCACGCCCACTGCCTGGGGATACACAAGCTCAAACGAATCGGGCTTGGGGTCGGCAGGACCGGGGACGATTGTGCTGGCCGAATCGTCGGCAGCATCTGCATCGGCATCGCCACGAACAAGCCTGCCCTCGGCATCCAGCGAAGCGTTGGCCTCAAACGCCTGCTCGCCAAAGGTAAAGCCCGCGAGCGAAATAAGCTCGTAGTCGCCCGGCTGGGAGTTGTCGAACACCAGGCGGTCGGCATCGAGCTGCGGCATGTCCAGAGCGTCGGTCGGCAAAATACGGCGGAGCACGTCGTAGGTCAGATCGGTCTCGACGTCGAAGGTCGGCGCCGTCACCTTGCCACGGCTCACGCCAGCATCCATCGCCAAGATCACCAGCTCGCGCGCACGCGTCATGGCAACGTAGAGCAAGCGGGCCCGCTCCTCGAGCGAAAGCCGCAGGTCGTCGTTGCGCAGGCGGGCAAATGCCTCGGCGGGAGAACCCGTCGCGCAGACGTCCTCCATGAGCTCCGGCGGCAGCCACAGCGACGTGCCCTTGCCCTTAAACGCATGCTCAAACTGCTTTTTAACGTCGTCGCCCTTCACAAAGGTTCCGTCGGCGAGCTTAACGCCGTCGAAGCGTGCCGGCAGCGCCACGACCTGCGCTCCGCCCTCGACGCGACCCATCTGTGCCGCACCCGAGGACTTACGCACGCCAAAGCACTCGGCGACCGCCACGACCGGATATTCCAGACCCTTGGAGGCATGCACCGTCATGATGCGCACCGCGCCGTCGCCCTCCTCGTTGAGGGCACCCGGGGCTTCCTTGCCCGCTAGGAAGCGATCGAAGGCAAGCGCGATGGAACGCGGCGAGTTGCCGAACTCGGCCTCCGCCTCGGCCACAGCGTCGAGCGCCTTGAGCACGTTGGCGGCAATGGCCTTGCCCTCGGGGCCACGCTGCGCCAGACGCACGAACCAGCCCGAAGCGTTGACCACGTCGCGTGCGATGGCGGCGAACGAATCGCGGCCCACGCGACGAAGCGCATACCGCAGCACCTCGCGGGCGCGCGTCACGAGCGGCAAGTCTTGCAAACCCGGCACATCGGAATCGCTCATGATGCCCACGTCGATATTCCGGCGCGAGGTCTCCCCCGTCTCGCTATCGAGCTTGGTCGCCAGCGCCAAAAACTCCTGGGCGCCCAGCGCAAACATCGGCGAGGCGAGCAGCGGCATAAGGCCCTGCGCCGTATCGGCCGGATTGGCGAGCGCACAAACCAGGGCGCGCACCGTCTGCACCTCGGCAGCCTGCGCAAAGACCGAGCCGCCTGCGATAACACAGTCGAGCCCCTGGTCGCGGAAGGCCTGTGCGTAGACGTCTGCGTTGGTCATGCGGCCCAGCAGCAGCACCATGCCGCCCTGGGGCTGGCCGGCATCGGCAAGCGCGCGGAATCGCTCGGCGATCGCACGGGCCTTGGCCTGTGTGCGCTCCTGCGTGCTGCCGCCGGCAACAAAGAGGGCCTGGCGACGCGAGGCGTCTGCCACCAGCGTGTCCTTGCGGCCGTCGCTCGCCTCAAGATCCAAAAAGCCCTGCATCAGGCCGCCGTCATCGCCGTCGAAGACGCGTGCCACGTAACGCAGTACCTCGTCGTGGCTGCGGAAGTTGCGCACGAGTTTGACGAGTTCGCCGGCAGGGGCGTCGACCACGGCAGTCGCCTCGGGCGCGGCAGACGAGCCCACCTTGCGCTCCTGACGACGGAACACCTCGACCTCGGCGCCACGGAAGCGATAGATGGACTGCTGCGCATCGCCCACGGTGCACAGCGCGCGCTCCCCCGCACCCGTCAGGTAACGGATCAGATCGACCTGCATCTGGTCGGTATCCTGAAACTCATCGATCATGACCATCTTAAAGCGGCCCTCGTACGCAGCACGGATGGCAGGGTAATCGCGCAGGGCCTCGTAAGCCATACGCAGCAGGTCGTTATTATCGAGGGCGGACTGGGCAGCCTTCAGCGCGCGATACTCGGCCTCCACGGAACGGGCCAGGCCCACCAACGCATCGAGCGCCGGGCCACCACAGGCAAGCACGATATTGATAAACGCATCGGCGGCCTCGGCCTTGAGCAGCTCGACCTGCTCCTTGGGGAACGCCTTGCTCGCGCGCGGCATGGTGCACGACATCATGAGTCGCGCCGCATCGACCATGGTCTTGTCGCTCGCCTCGAACGCGTCGATGGCATCGAGCGCCGCCTGCGCCTTCTCGGTCGCGGCCTTGCTTGCGCCCAGCGCCGCGCGATAGGCATCGGCGAGTGCCGAGGTATCGGCCTGCCCGCGCGCCACGCGCACGTCGTCCATGCCGCCCGGCAACTGGCTCGAGAGCTCCAGCAGCTCGCGCACCAGGCCCTTGATGGTCGTGCCGGCGCCAAAGGGACCGCCCTCGCCCGCCATGGGATACCAGGCATAGAGGGCCTTGAGCGATGCCGCGAGCTCGGGGGCGGCATCGGGCGCCGTCGCGCGGGCCAACACATGCTCAACAGCCTGGTCCATAAGCTCGTCGGTATCGGTGAGCACCGTGAACTCGGGGTCGATGCCCAGCTCCAGCGCATGCGCGCGCAGGATACGCGAGCACATGCCGTGAATGGTCGAGATCCACGCGTCGTCGACGGTCAGTGCTTCCTCGTCCATGCCCTCGTCGATAAGCGCACGGCGCACGCGGTCACGGATCTCGGCCGCGGCATCTTTGGTAAAGGTAATGGCGAGCACCTGGTCAAGATGTTCAACGAACGGACCGGATTCAGGCGAGAGCGCGTAGACGATGCGACGCGTGAGGGTAAAGGTCTTGCCCGAACCGGCGCCCGCCGAGACAAACAGCGGACGGTCGAGCGTTTTGACAATCTGCAGCTGTTGCGGCATCAAAGTCGAAAGATCCATGGTCTACACGTCCCTCCTTACAAACGTTCCTTCGTGGTTATACGAGCAGCGCGCATGCGCGGCCTGAGCCGACGTCGGGTCGACGGCGGCAACGTTGCCTGCCTCGAGCTCGCGCAGGCGCTCGGCGATGCCGGCCTCAACGCGATCGAGCAGGGCGTCGAAGTCCATGCTGCCACCCTCGCCGGGGAAACCTTTCTTAAGGCCCGGGATGCGACCGTCGCCGCGCTCTTCCTCGAGCAGCTCGGCGCTCGCGGCACCGCGCAACGCCGGCTTGCCGCCCTTGGTCGAAAAGTAGAGCGCCGCGCGGGTGTCCAAATCCAGCGCCCGGCGCATGGCCTGGGCGTAGATGAGCGTTTGGGTATGTGGTGGCAACCAGCGCGGATCGTCGATGGGCGCCGTGCCCGATTCCTCGTCGCGCACCGTGGGGTCGGCGAGCTTAAACTCCTCAACGCCCGTGCGATGCTTGTAGTCGATCACCACGGCACGATTCTCGGCGTCCACGTCCACGCGGTCGATGCGCCCGCCAAGCGGCCAACCGGCATACTCGACCTTGAGCTCGTTGAAGGCGAACTCCAGGTAGCGCGGGGCAAAGGGGGCAAGTGCCTCGGACTCGTAGGCGAGCACGCCTTCCAGCTGCGGCAGAATCTCGGCCACCTGACGTTCCTCTACCGGAGAGAGCGGCACGAGCGGACCCTCGGCACCGCGCTTGCCGGCGTGCTCGGCCAAGGTCTCGTCAAAGACCTCGCGCAGCAGCTCCTGTGCGCGCGGCAGGTTCTCGGGCGTCACGCGCTCCATGCCCTCTTGGGGCAGACGGGCATGCAGATGCTCCAGCACGTCGTGGACAAAGTTGCCCTTCTCCATGTTGCCAAAGCCCGCGTCGATAGACTGGGGCTTGACGCGATACGACACGAACCAGCACAGTGGGCAGGTAGAATAGGCCTCGATCTGCGAGGCGGACGTCAGACGCGGCACGAGCGGCGCGTCCTCGCCCTCGCCATCGCGACGGCGCAGGACCAGATACGGAATGGCTTCATCGCTCAGATGCTGAGGAGCTTCGCAGGTCACGCGCTCGCGCCTAAAACCTTCGCCTGCAGCGGGATCAAAGTCGGCGATGATATCGCCCTCGCCCACGCGCGTGGGCCTGGCAGCGCCAGCGGCCTCGGCATGTGCCCGCAGCTCGGTCCATACGGCTGCCGGGTAGCACTCGCGCGCCTGGCGATCGTGTGTCACGCGGGCAAGCGCGACCGGACCGCTCGTCGCCTGCATTGCACGGCCAAAGCGCACGCGCAGCAGGGCGGCGGGCTCCAAAGACACGCCGTCGCGGCGCAGCTCGGCCGTCAACGTGGCAAGCGGGCCCTCTTCATGCGAAAGCGGATAGCTGTCTAGGTCGACATCGGCAAACAGCACGGCATCGTAGCCGCCAGGACGCAAAACCGACGCATCGGCAAGCGACACGAAGCGCACTTGCGCCCGTGGCGTGCGGTCGACCTCGTAGGTCTCGTAATCGTAAGCGGTGCTGCGCTTGTCCACCTTAGTTCGAACGCCGTCGAGAACCGGCACGGTCGCGGCCTGCGACACGTCAAGCGCGCGAGCATCGTTCATAAGGATGTCGATGGCATGGCGCAGCAGAGCCGTCTCTGCCTGGCGACGGGCCTGGCCGTCAAGGCCGCCTAGGGCGCGATCGGGCAGCGCCTCGGCAACGGCGAGCATGGCCTTGAGCGCCGTCACGGGTTTGTCGCGCCACAGCGCCTGAAACACGTCCGAGACCACGCATGGCACGTTCTTAAACCAGTTTTCTTCGCTGGCGGCCTTGCGGGCGCCCCTCACCTGGCCCTGCACGCTCTGCAGCAGGCTCTTGACGCCCGCAGTGGTCTTGCTGCGCGACAGGCGCATGTTCTTGTCGAAGCCGCGGGCGCTCGCGGCGTCAGTACCCGAAAGCGGACTGTAGATCCAGTCGGTAAGCTCCGGCGCGGGCCACCACTCAGTCTTGGAAGCGGTGCCCTCGTCGGCGGCTTTCATACGCTCGATCAGGTTGGCGAGCGCCGTAAACTGCCTGCCCGCGATGGACTGGGAAAACGCCGTGAACTCAGTCGTCTCGGCCGCAATGTGACGCGCCGCCGAACGGGCGGCGAGCTCGCCGAACAGCTGGGGTGCCCGGGCAGAAACGACGAGCACGCGCACGGGGTCGGCGGGCGTTGCAGTAGCTTTATCGGCCTTGGACTCCTTGTGCGCTTTCACCAACTTATCGATGGCGTCCGCATAGACATGAGCACGGGCATGGGGGCCGGCGACCTCAATAAAGGCAGGCTGAGCGGCGGCCCCGCAAGCGACATCAGACGCGACGGCGTCCTCCCCCAGCGGCGCGATCTCAAACAGCACACCGCGGGCATCAAATGCCGTGGCAAGCTCCTCGCGCATCGCCGCCTGCTCGCGGGCAAGCAGCACGACGACCTCTCCCCCATTGTTCGCCACGGCAGACAGCAGCTCGAGTAGACCGTGCGTAAACGACGTGGTACCGCGCACGCATACGGCGCGGGCGCACGCCGGCAGGCTATCGGCCAGGGCACCGGCCATAATGTCGGCTGCCTCGCAGGGCTCGACCATATCTCGACGGTCCAAACCGCCCGCGTAGGCACGCAAAAGCTCAAACACACGAGCCTCGGCATCGCTTTTTGGCTCAGGCTGGCAATTGTTGCCACCGCATCGCTCGGCCGTCGTCCCCGCCACACCCGGCAGCACATCGCGGGCCATGCGCGCGAGCATGCGCACCGTGCCCTGGCTACGCGAAAGCGGCTGCAGGTCGGCATCGTCGCGGCGGGCAATCATATCCGAAAACAGCATCTGACGTTGCAGGTTGTCGACGAAACCGCGCCCGTCGCCCAAAAGCTCCCAAAGCGAGCGAAGCCACGATGCGGGTGTCTTGTAGTCGATACCCAGCGAAATGCCGGCTTCCGCCGCATCATGACGGCACAGATCGAGCTCGGCAAACGTTGGTGCCAGCAACACGGCACGCCCGTGACGGGCAATAAGGTCGGCAAGCAGCGCCGACTCGGCATCGCTCAAATCCGTGCCGGCATTGGTGGTATAGATTCGAACAGGCATGGTCCTCCGCTCAAACCGTTCGCAATAATCAATGCATCCATCCTACCCGCCCAAGCGGACACATTGCCACCGCAGTTCCATCTTTTGGTACAAAGCAACCTGAACCCAACGCACCAGCCGATTGCAGGCATATAAAAACCGCCCCCGGAGGGACGGTTCTTCGTAATTCAATGTTGTCGCTGGCCTACTCGCCATCCTCCAACTTAATGAGGATCTTGCGGTAGCCACCGTACTCGCCGTTCAGCGCCTTTGAAACGCGGCTCACCGTGGTGGACGAAGCGCCGGTACGGGCCTGAACCTCAACATAAGGCTCGCCCTCGTCCAAATAGCGCGCAACCTGCAAACGCTGAGAAAGGTCGCAAATCTCGCGCGGCGTGCAGATATCGGTCAAAAACGCTTGGATATCCTTCTCGTCGTCCAAAAGGCTAAATGCGTGGACCAGCTGCTTGACATCAGGCTTGTCAAACATGTTCTCGATATTCATCGATCACCGCCAAACCCGCCAAAAGGCATCGAAGTTGATACTGACATCGGGCATCGTTCACCCGTTCTATGCAATAGGGCAACGCCTGTGGCTTTTGCCCGTAGCAGTGTAGCACACCACCAAACTAAAGCGACAAGACTCTCTGCCAGCGGCGCGTTTTTCAGGACGAACGCCGTTTAGAAACCATATGCGCACGTAAGCTCCACGAATATTTGAGACAATGGGCGCCCAAACACCGCGGCGCGCCCGCGCAACCATCCAGGTCGCCGCCGTAAGCCGCTTCACGCGACGCCAGCAATCCCGGCGCAAGAAAGGATTCACGCCATGCGCTTTATGCTTAACTGGCTCTTCACCTCGATCGCCATCGCGATCGCCACGTTCCTCGTCCCCGGTATCCAACCCTTCGGCTTTGCCGAGACCTGGGTCTGCTTTGCCTTTGTGGGACTGTTCCTGAACATTGTCGATTCGTTCGTCAAACCGTTCCTGACCGTCATCTCACTGCCGCTCACTATTATTACGCTTGGTGTTTTTCAGCTCGTAGTCAACAGCTTTATGCTCGAGCTGGCCAGCTACCTGTCGGTCAATCTGCTGGGCGCGGGCATCTCCATCGCCAGCTTTGGATCGGCCTTTATGGGCAGTATCCTGGTATCCATCACGCGCAGCATCCTCGACAGCATCGCCGAGGACTAAAACGGCCATTCCGGCCGTGCCCGTCTCAACAGCCCAAAACGAAGGCCGCCCATCGCAAAAATGGGCGGCCTTCTTATTTGTCAAGTCTCAAAGGGCAAGAGAATCTACCATTTCTACCCCGTCCCCAAATGGCAGGTGTGGGTTAGATGACGTAGTCGTAGCCATGGTTGGGAGCGACAAGTTGATCGAGCGTCACGCCGTCGAGGTAATCGTTGATGAGCTTGTCCAGGTTCTTCCACACGTCGAGCGTGGGGCACTCATCAGATCGCGAGCAGCCCTTGCAGTCGCCATCCAGGCAGGCGACCGGCGCCAGACTACCCTCGGTCAGGCGCAGGATCTCGCCCACCGTGTACTGCTCGGGCGGACGCGTGAGCACATAGCCGCCGCCCTTGCCACGCATGCCCGAAAGCATGTTGGCGCGCACGAGCGTAGCCAAGATGTTCTCGAGATATTTCTCGGAAATCCCCTGTCGCGCCGCGATCTCTTTGAGCGGGATGCGACCGGCCGCCTGGTGCTCGGCCAGATCGACCATAACGCGCAGGGCGTACCTGCCCTTAGTAGAAACCAACATATATATTGCTGCCTTTCGGTCTTTTAGTCCGTTGAAATTCTAGCCGAAAAAATGGGTTTGAAAATACCCGTTCCGGTCAAGATGGTTAATCGACTCGTAATAATCTTCTATTTCCTATTGCATTACTAGGCTTTAGTGTCTACTATGCTTGCCAACAGCTAAACGAACAACCTATAAGGTTTATGGGTTTGGCTGCTAGACACGCCGTAAAACCATACGGCAACCAGCAACTTGAACACTTTGGAGGTTCACCATGAGCAAGGTTTACACGTCCATCGATCAGCTTATCGGCCACACCCCGCTTCTGGAGCTCACCCACTTTGAGGCCGACGAGGACCTCAAGGCTCGCGTGCTCGTCAAACTGGAATACTTCAACCCCGCCGGGTCCGTTAAAGACCGCGTCGCCAAGAACATGATTGACGAGGCCGAGAAGGCAGGCAAGCTCGTGCGCGGCGGCGACTACACCATCATCGAGCCCACGAGCGGCAACACCGGCGTCGGCATCGCCTCGGTGGCGGCCGCCCGCGGCTACAAGGTGATCATCACCATGCCCGAGACCATGTCCGTCGAGCGCCGCAAGCTGATGCAGGCATACGGTGCGCAGCTCGTGCTCACCGACGGCTCCAAGGGCATGAAGGGCGCTATCGCCAAGGCCGAGGAGCTGCAGAAGGAGACTCCCAACAGCATCATCGCCGGCCAGTTTGTGAACCCCGCCAACCCCGCCATTCACAAGGCCACGACCGGCCCCGAGATCTGGGACGACACCGACGGCCAGGTCGACATCTTCGTCGCCGGAGTTGGCACCGGTGGCACCGTGACCGGCGTGGGCGAGTTCCTCAAGGAGCAGAACCCCGAGATTAAGGTCGTCGCCGTCGAGCCCGCCACCTCCCCGGTGCTCTCCAAGGGCCAGGCCGGCCCGCACAAAATCCAGGGCATCGGCGCCGGCTTTGTGCCCGACGTCCTCGACACCCAGGTCTACGACGAGATCATCCCCGTCGAGAACGACGACGCCTTTGCGACCGGCCGCGCCGTGGGCCACAAGGAGGGCGTGCTCGTGGGCATTTCGTCCGGTGCCGCCGTGTGGGCCGCGCTGCAGCTGGCCAAGCGCCCCGAGAACGAGGGCAAGACCATCGTGGCGCTGCTTGCCGACACCGGCGAGCGCTACCTGTCCACGGCACTGTTCCAGGACTAAGGGCCCGTCACTTGTCGATAGGCCCAAGGCACGCCGGTCTCCCCTCTCTTCTGGCTGCCCGAGCCCATCTCGTTAGGGTATCCCACGAGACGTCCGAACTTGCTACAATGTCTGCGGCGCGGAACCAGCCTCCCGCGCCGCTTTTCTTTTTTGGCCACATGCCACCAAGGAGAACCTCCCCATGCACAACAAGCGCGTGCTCGTCGCCATGAGCGGCGGCGTCGATTCCAGCGTGACCGCGTACCTGCTCAAAAGCCAGGGCTACGAATGCGTCGGCGCCACCATGCGCCTCACCTGCCCCGCGCCCGACCCCGCCACGAGCATGAGCAAAGTCGACCGCGACATCGCCGACGCGAAGGCCGTCGCCGAGCGCCTGGGGATACCCCACCATGTGCTCGACCTGCAGCAGACGTTCGACCACAGCGTTATCGAGCGCTTTGTGAACGCCTACCAGGAGGGGCTGACGCCCAATCCGTGCATTATCTGCAACCGCCACATTAAGTTTGGCGCGCTGCTCGATGCGGCGCTGGACATGGGCTGCGACTGCATCGCCACGGGCCACTATGCCAAAACGAGCCAGACGCCCGACGGCACCTGGCAGCTACATCGCGGCGAAGATTCCAAAAAGGACCAAAGCTACTTTTTGTATTCGCTTACGCAGGAGCGCCTGGCGCACACGATCTTTCCGCTGGCAGGCCTAGACAAAGAGCGCGACGTGCGCCGCATAGCCGCCGAGCAGGGCTTTACCAACGCCAAGAAGGCCGAAAGCGAGGATATCTGCTTTATTCCAGACGGTGACTACGCGGGCTATATCGAGCGCCGCTGCGGACATCCCGCTGCACCGGGCGACATTGTGTGGCGCGACGGCAGCGTGGTCGGGCGCCACAACGGCGCGCTGTGCTACACCATCGGCCAGCGCAAGGGCCTGGGCGTCGCGATGGCGCATCCCGTGTATGTGACGGGCATCGACGCCGCCAACAACACCGTGCATCTGGGCGAGGCCGAGGACCTGACCGCCGCTGCCCTCACGGCCGATGAGTGGATCTGGAGCGCGCCGGACGCATGCATGGAGGCGGAGCTCGACGCCGGCGGCATTCGCGTAGGTGCCAAGTACCGCTACCGTCAGAAAGACCAGGCAGCGACCCTTACGCGTGACGAAGACGGGCAAATGCTGCTAACTTTTGACGAGCCGCAACGAGCCATCACCCCCGGCCAAGCCGTCGTCGTCTATCGCGGCGACGTCGTCCTGGGCGGCGGCACCGTGACCGGCGCACTTAAGTAGCCGCGGGTTTATCGCCGCACGTGTCGAAGTACCTCAACAGCGGCACTAACCTCGATTATGCGACGCTCGAGGCCGCGGCGAATGGCCTCGAGTCGACCCTCCGCCGTCACCCATTCGCTCTGCGAAAGAATTTCGATTGCCTCATCAACAAATCCGTCCAGTCTCGATGCGTCGAACCAATCGAGTGAGTCCGCAAGCGCCAGCTGGACGGAAGGGTCGGGCCCAAACGGCTTAGCGGAAAACCCAAACTCCCCAGCTGCGAGCACGGCAGTTGGTACGTTGTACCACAGGCAATTGCCGCTATCGAACAGCGGAGCAGGCCTTATCTCCAGGGTATCGACATTGCGGATGATGCCGAAGTTTCGCCAATGGCGGTCGCTGTTGGCCAAAAGGGCATCGCAGACAATCACCTGCGACATAGACCTTCTCACAGCGGCCTCATCGGCACCATGCTTGCCAAGGTAGCGACAGCATCGATCGTATGTCGAGTTTCCCCGCTGGCTAGCAAGTGCGCCCTTAACGTAAACAGCCGGAACGTATTCCTCGCGGCCATCAAGAAAGTCGTCGCACAGACACGCAGGGCCATCGAACATGCGCTCAACCGTGTAAGGAACAAACTCCCCCTTGGAAAGCAAACGACGATGCAGAGCTGTTGCGACCGCCTCGTTAAAGGGTCGTTGGTCGTCCACGCCACACCCCTTGACCAGAACGCGAACACCGTTGCGAATCATCCACGATTTAGGAAGCTCGCCCTCGGATGTGTTGTCGGGATTTTTAAGACCGATGCCCTCCAGCCAACCCGAACGCCCCTCGGGCGCCGATCGCTCAAACTCGTTCTCAAAGTAATTAATGTTTTGCCATTTGAGTTCGGCGCAATCGGTCGGCCGCAGCCAATAACAATCCGAAAGTGATAGACCCAGGCACTGAACCGGCACCTCAACGCCGTTAGCAATCCCCAGCTCGCGGTAGCGCGAAATAAGCCCAGGGCGGACGTCAGGCACCGACCGATGGCTCCACCACACGTTGAGCTCCCGTTTATTCACCGTAGGAGAAGAGCTCGAGCACGTGCCAAACGGCATTCGTTGCGCATCGAGGACCTCGGCGATTTCGAAGGGAAACTCACGCGTCGGATCAAATGAGACACGCGCAACCTCGTAATCGGCGGACATCAGCGTAAACTTGCGCCCCACATCGGCCGCAGGACGGCGTCCACGTTTGCGGACCTTTTGATAAGCGACCGCGGAATTGTACTCGACCATCTTCCGTCCGCCCACAATATCGCACGCGAGCGTTCCCGATGCGGCAAGTTGAGATATGCGGGCTTTCGTAACGCCCAGCAGGCGGGCAGCATCACCCATAGACAAGTACTCGGACGTATCCATACACCGCATCACCTCGTTAAGTAATTTAAACGTTTAGTTAATAGATTACATACATCATAATACTAAACGACCCAAAGCGAAAAAAGGCCCGAGAAATCGGGCCTTAGCGATTGGTCAGCCGAGTCGCAAACTGCTCCCCTAGCGCTGAACGTAGGCGCGAACCAGCTCGTAGGTATTGCGCACGCCGTCGATGTGGCTGCGCTCGTAGTTGTGGCTCGCGTACACGCCGGGGCCGATCAGACCATGGCGAATGTCGTAGCCGGCCGAGAGCGTGGCCTCGACGTCGGATCCGTAATGCGGGTACACATCGATGGCGTAATCGAGCTCCAGCTCGCGCGCGATGTTGGACAGCGTGGTTACCAGGTCGTAGTTGTACGGACCACCCGAATCCTTGGCGCAAATCGAAACCATGCGCTCGGTGCAGCCCAGGTCGTCACCCACGCAGCCCATGTCCACGCTGATCATCTCGCGCGTGTCGGCCGGCACAAAGGCACCGCCGTGGCCGACCTCCTCGTACACCGTAAAGAGCAACGAAACCTTGCGCGAAAGCGTCACCTCGCCTTCGGCGACGGCGCGGGCCAAACCCAGCAGAATCGACGCGGACAGCTTATCGTCAAGGAAGCGACTCTTGATGTAGCCGCTCTCCGTCACCGTGGTGCGCGGATCCATAGCGATGATGTCGCCGGTTTGAATACCCAGCTCGAGCACATCGTCCTTGCTGTCAACGTTCTCGTCGAGCAGGATTTCCATGTTCTTCTCGATGGTCTTGACCGGCTCATCGGCCACATGCGCCGAAGGCTCGGTATTGAGGACCACGCCCGTGTAGACATTGCCGTCGCGCGTATAAACGGTGCAGTTCTCGCCATCGGCCGTAGACCACTGATGCCCGCCGAGGGTCGTGGGGCGCAGGCGACCATTGTCCTTAATGGAACGCACCATGGCGCCCAGGGTATCGACATGGCTCGCCAACACGAGCGGCTCACCCTCACCACCAAGCCCAACGAGCACATTGCCCTTATTGGAGCGCTCGGGCCCAAAGCCCATATCGCGCAACGTCTCCATCAGATAATCAGTCGCCGCACGGGTATAGCCTGTAGGCGAAGCAATAGAAGTCAGCGCCTTCAACTGGTCAGTAATATAGGAGAGCGTAGAATCCATCTTGGACACCAAAGTCACCCTTTCATATCGAATTAAACCCACAGCAACGATACCACCGCGAACCATCTTTTTACCTAGCGAGATGACCCATTGAGTTCTTCAGAACTGCGCCCGCCACGATAACGAGCCGGCGGGCCCCCTGCCCGTTAGCCCCACAATCTTTCCGCAGGACGGAGGAAGCCCCCGCCGCACGAAGTGCGCAGCGGGGGCTTCCGACATGTCCGAGGACGATTGTGGGGCTAACGGGCAGGGGCCCGCCGAACCAAGTTAGGCAGCCGGGCAGATCTTCTTGAAGAGCTCGATGACGTCGTCGAGCGTCGCCTCGCGCGGGTTGCCCGGGAAGCAGGCGTCGGCCATGGCGTCCTTGGCCAGGACCTCAATCTCGTCAGCCTTCATGGCCTCGCAGACGTGCGGGATGTTCACGTCGGCGGAAAGCTGCTTGACGGCGGCGATGGCAGCATCGGCGGCCTCGTCGGTGCTCATGCCCGTGGTGTCAACGCCCATGGCGACGGCGACCTTGGCCAGGCGCTCGGCGCAAACCGGCTTGTTGAACTCCATGGCGATCGGCAGCAGCATGGCGCAAGCGACGCCGTGCGGGGTGTCGTAGTGAGCAGACAGGGTGTGAGCCATGGCGTGGTCGATGCCCAGGCCAACATTGGAGAAGCCCATGCCGGCGACATACTGGCCAAGAGCCATGCCCTCGCGGCCGGAGCCGGGCTGACCGGACTTGGCCTCGGCAACGGAGTCGCGCAGGTTCTCGCTGATCAGCTTAATGGCCTCAAAGTGGAACATATCGGAAAGCTCCCAGGCGCCCTTGGTGGTGTAGCCCTCGATGGCGTGGGTCAGAGCGTCCATACCGGTGGAAGCGGTCAGGCCGGCGGGCATGGAAGCCATCATGTCGGGGTCGACGACGGCGACCTCGGGGGCGTCGTTGGTGTCGACGCACACGAACTTGCGGACCTTCTCGGGGTCGGTGATGACGTAGTTGATGGTCACCTCAGCGGCGGTACCGGCGGTCGTCGGCACGGCGATGGTGAACACGGCGTGGTTCTTAGTGGGAGCAACGCCCTCGAGGCTGCGGACATCGGCGAACTCGGGGTTGTTGATAATAATGCCGATGGCCTTGGCGGTGTCCATGGAGGAGCCGCCACCGATGGTCACGATAGCGTCAGCTTCGGCGGCCTTGAAGGCCTCGACGCCGTCCTTGACGTTCTGGATCGTGGGGTTGGGTTTAATCTCGGAGTAGAGGCTCCAAGCGATGCCGGCAGCGTCGAGCTCGTCGGTCACCTTAGCGGTAACGCCAAACTTGACCAGATCGGGGTCGGAGCAGACGAAGATCTTCTTGTAGCCGCGGCGCTGGAGCTCGCCGGGGATCTCCTTGATGGCGCCGGAACCATGATAAGAGATGGTGTTGAGAACGAAACGATTAGCCATTGATAGCCTCCTATCGTGCGCGGGGCACCCGTTACGCCCCGCACTATAAGTACCATCCTAACGCTTTTGAAACAAAAAACGCGTGAGAACGTCAAAGGTGTTAAAGCGTTTCAACAGAATAACGGAGCCCTAGTCCTTCCCTCCCGACAGCAGCGAAGGCTAGATTATAGGAGCAATCGCCCAAAGAATACGACCGACTCAGTCTATAAATTGTTTCTGTTTTAGCAATATATGTTTGACAATACGTTTATAAAAAGATACTTTGTATTTACTTTGTATTTAATAACATGCATGCAGCAAATAACGTCATTCATTTTGTTAGAAATTGCCCATGCGGTTATTGCAGCTGCATCTACTGCAACGTACAGCGTAATTCTCCGCACGAAGCAGAAGACGGTTCCAATTCGATCGAGGCGATGACACATGGTGGCTAGTGGTCCTAAATCGAGCAAGACGGCTACAAACGAATATCAAATCTCAATTGAAGGTAACCCTTATCCGCATACTCTGGCTCTCATCAACCCAGCGGGAGACAACCTCAATATCAAAAAACATGGGTTCACGGGTCCACTAGGACAGCTATTGAGTCTTAAATATACCGTTTATGACGATGCAAACGAAAAACTCTTCACTGTCGTCGACGGCGGTTTTAGCAACATGCCCAGGGTTGCGCTCATCATCGACCACGAGGAAGTTGCGGTGTTTGATTATGGCCTAAACAGACTTGAGATGAAGTGCGTAACGAACATACCGAATTACACAATAAAAGGTAACTTCCTATTTGGAGATTACGATATATTCAGCCAACGAGAAGTGAAACTATCTTCAGTTATCGTCCTTCAATGTGATAAACAATCGTGCTTTAGCATACAGGTTTTGGATAAAGCCGAATTAGCCGCCGCAATCGGAATACCTACGGCCATTGCCCTTCTTAGGGCTCGGATTGAAGAGCATCTCGAATAAATCGCAAAAAGCAGTTCGTAACAACATTCAGGAGCTAGATAGTTTTTCTGGCTCCTGAATGTTGTTATGAAAATGCACCTTAGCGCTTAAGACTCGCGGTCTGCCAGTCAGCTATGATGCGGGCCCATTTCCTGTGCAAGTCACGCTCGCGGTCGATGAACATGATGGCAAACGCGACAAACAGCAGCAAGCTCGCCACGACGATGGCGTGCAGGCCCATGCGCTCAATACACCAGTTGCCCAACACGGCGCCAAACACAAAGGTAAAGATCACGCCAAAGTACAGCAGGCCGTTTTCCAAAAAGCCGCGCCTGTGGGTGATGATGTAATCGTCCACGTTTTGCAGCGCGTTGCGCAAGTTGCCGATGCACATGGTCGTAGCGATGCCGTGACCGTGGATCTTGCGGAAGCTCTCGACCTGCATGCCGCAGGCAAACGAGGTGAGGCAGTTGGCGAGCAGGTTGAAATTGCCGCCCGGGATAAAGCTCACGCCCAGCAAGATGACGGCTTCAAAGAACACCGTCACCTGACGCCAGTGGATCACGCTGCCAAACCGCTCGTGTACCAGATCGGCAAGCATAATACCCACGGCAAACGACACCACAGGGAAGAAGTAGCGCCCCGCAAGTGCCCAGTTGCCCTCCGAGATGCTCACTCCCACGAGCAGGATGTTGCCTGTTTGCGCGTTGGCGAAAACATGGTCGCGCCCAATGTACGAATACACGTCCATAAAGCCACCGGCGAGCGCCAAGATGATGCCCAGCTCAATAGACTCCGATATCTGTTTGGCACGCTGCATCGTCGTGCATCCTCCTTGTTGACGACTCTCTCGTGCGTTGGCGGAAACATAGCCGCCGTTCATACTGTAACCCATTGACAACATGACGTGCGCGCGAGATGGGTTCCCCAACGCGCAGATACACAGTCTGGAAACAAACAGCGGGCGCGGCGCCGGCACCCGCATCGACACGCCGATCCGCCAGCTCGTGTACTCCACCAGTCTTTTTAGCCCCGTCCCAAAAAGACTGGTTACAATTACGTGCAGCATACAAACACCGGGAGGGATCGTGGCAAAAAAGCCTCAGCACGCTCAGAACAACCAGCGCAGTCAGCAGGGCAAACAGGGCCAGCAGCAAAAGCGCGGCGGTAAGGCGCAGGGTGGGCACACCACGCATACCCCAGCAGCGCCCACGCGCCCCTGGCGTCCGGGCCGCGACAAGTTCCTCCCCGTCAGCCGCGCCGATATGGACGCGCGATGCTGGGACCAGTGCGACTTTGTCTACATCTGCGGCGACGCCTATGTGGACCATCCCAGCTTTGGCATGGCCATCATCAGCCGCGTACTCGACGCGCACGGCTACAAGGTGGGCATCATCTGCCAACCCAACTGGACCGACCCCGCCAGCATCACCGTGCTCGGCGAGCCGCGCTTGGGCTTTCTCGTCAGTGCCGGCAACATGGACTCCATGGTCAACCACTATTCGGTGACCAAGCATCGCCGCCACACCGACGCCTACACGCCCGGCGGCGAGGAGGGGCGCCGTCCCAATCGCGCCGTCACGGTCTACGGCAACCTCATCCGCCAGACGTTTAAGGACGCTCCCATCATCATCGGCGGCATCGAGGCGAGCCTGCGCCGTCTGGCCCACTACGACTACTGGCAGGACAAGCTTAAGCGCTCGGTACTGCTCGACTCGGGCGCCGACATCCTCATCTACGGCATGGGCGAGCACGCGATTGTCGAGATCGCCGACGCACTCGACGCGGGGCTGCCCGTCGATCAGATCACCTATATCAACGGCACCGTTTACCGCACGGGTTCGCTCGACGAGGTCTACGACTACGACCTGCTGCCCAGCTGGGACGACCTTGCCGCCGACAAGCTCAACTACGCCCGCAGCTTTAACGTGCAGCAGCAGAATATGGACCCCATCACCGGGCATCGCCTGGTAGAGCCATATCCCAACAGCGTGTACGTGGTGCAGAACCCGCCGTCGGCAACACTCACCACCGACGAGATGGACGAGGTGGCCGAACTCCCCTACGCACGCGATTGGCATCCCGACTACGACGCGGCAGGCGGCGTGCCGGCCTTTGCTGAGATCAAGTTTTCCATTAGCTCCAACCGCGGCTGTTTTGGCGAGTGCTCGTTTTGCGCGCTCACCTTCCACCAGGGCCGCGTGTTGCAGATGCGCAGCCACGACTCGATCATGCGCGAGGCCGAGCTGCTCACGCGCGATCCCGAGTTTAAGGGCTACATCAACGACGTGGGTGGACCGACGGCCAACTTTAGCCGCCCCGCCTGCGACAAGCAGCTCAAGCACGGTGTGTGCAAGAACAAGCGCTGTCTGTGGCCGAGCGTATGCAAGAACATGGTGGTCGACGAAAGCGGCTACACGCAGCTGTTGCGCGACCTGCGCCAGCTGCCGGGCGTCAAGAAGGTCTTCGTGCGCAGCGGCATCCGTTTTGACTACACCATGGCCGATACCTCGGACGAGTTTTTACGCGAGCTGCTGGAACACCATGTCTCGGGCCAGCTACGCGTGGCACCCGAGCACGTGAGCGACGCGGTGCTGTCCGTGATGGGCAAGCCGAGCCGAGCCGTCTACGATGCGTTCTGCCGCAAATTTGAGCGCCTGAACCGCAAGTATGGACTCAAGCAGTATGTTGTGCCGTATCTGATCTCGAGCCACCCCGGTTCAACCATGAAGGAAGCCGTGGACCTTGCCGAAGCCGTGCGCGACATGGGCTACATGCCCGAACAGGTGCAGGACTTCTACCCCACCCCGTCCACCATGTCGACGTGCATGTACTACACCGGCGTGGACCCGCGCACCATGGAGCCGATCTATGTGGCGCGCGACCCGCACGAGAAGGCCATGCAACGCGCGCTTATCCAGTATCGCAAGCCCGAGAACTACAAGCTGGTACGCGAGGCGCTGGAAAAGGCTGGCCGCCGCGACCTGATCGGCTACACCAAGCATTGCCTGATTCGCCCCGTGCCGCCACGCCCGGGCGAGACGTCTGCCGGCGGCGGACACGGCACCGGCAAGAAGGGCGGTAAGGCCCACGGTGGCGCCGCCGGCAAGGGACCCAAAGGCAGCAAGGGCCACGGCGGCATGTCGCGTGCGCAGAACACCGCAGGCCGCAACCGCGCGGCCCAGGGGCGTCAGGGCGCCAACGGCGGCGGCAGGCGCAACTAGGGCAGTGGTGCGCTCGCTGCGTCCATCCCACACGCGTGGCGCAGCGAGCGCATCGCCTCTACCAGCACAAAGCCGGCGATAGCGACCGTAATTGCCACGTCGAGCGGCGTGTTCACAAACCAGAGCATCGTCATGAGATACGACCCGGCATTAAAGGCAAAGTGCAGCAGAATCGTGTAGCGGAGCTTTCCGGTGGTCACGAGTACCCAGCCAAAGATGAGGCCGGCGGCCCCCGCGTAGCAACCCTGCACCCAGTTCATGTGCATAAAACCGAAAATCGCCGCCTGCAGCACGATTGCCGCGGCGACACCCCAGGCACTCGGGGCCGCCCAGGGCACTATGGCGCCGTCCTGCGCGTTCGCGCGGCGCCGGCGCTTCCAAAGTGGGCGGCACTGCGGGTTAAACGCTCGGAGCGAAAACTCAAAAATGATGCCGCGCACCAGCAGCTCCTCGCAAAACGGAGCGCCGAGCACCGTAGTCAGGACGGCGAGATAGCTGGTGTCGCCCATGCCTGTTTCCTCGACAAGTTCACTGTAATCGGCCGCGACCTCGGGCAACAATGACAGTACGGCGTCGGTCACGTAGCCAACGACCACCTGCAGTGCCAAGCCGATCACGATAACGCAGGCAATGCGCTTCCACGCGCTACGCACTCCCCCGCCAAGCGGACGCTCACCTTGCCAGCGCGCGATAAACGACCGCGGCCACAAATAACGCCACCATAGCAGCGCCATCAAAAACGACGCCGTCTGAGCGACGGCTTGAAACCATTGAATATCGAGGTTGTCGATCGGGAAACCCGTCAGCGCCGACACGATGTCCAGCACGGAGAACAAAACCATGCTCAGGACAATATCGGCAGCGACGACGCCAAAACAGGCAAGCGCCCAAACCAGCGCATTGAGCATGCCGACCTCCTCCCAACGACTAGTCATTGGGGACGTTCTTCAACGACTAGCTGTTGGGGACAGTCTTTGCCAAAGGCCCCGCTGGGCGAAATGTCGAACGGAAAGGTGCCGCAGCGATTGAAGGCGGCGATGAACATGCGGATGGCGTTGGACGGCGTGGTGCCTACGAGTTGGGTTGCCGCCGCGAAGGCCGCCTTTTCCTCGGGCAAGACCTTCGCGACAACCGGGGTCATGTGTTCTGCCATGGCGCTTCCTTTTTGAAACGACGGTGGTGCGGATAGATGCGGGCCACGCGGCTGGGCGACGGGCTGTGAAGGCAACCCGATTGGCCCGCATCTGGAGTTTGTTTCTACTGCGTTGGTATTACTTGGTAATCCTAAGTATTACCCCGCAGATAGAATACCATACCCAACCCTATGGGGACGGAGAAAAAACGGATCATTTTGTTGCTGAGTAAGTATTTAGAGCGTGATGATGTCCGAGATATTGAGGGCCTGAGCGTCGACGGCATCGTGCGTAGCAAGCAACAGCATGCGGCCGTCGAGCAAGTCGAGCACAACCTCGGCGCATGCGTCGCGCGCAGCGGTATCTAGGCCGGTAAAGGGCTCGTCCAGAATCACTGCGCCGCCCGGACACAGCAGGGCTCGGGCAATCTCGACGCGACGGCGCTGCCCGCCCGAGAGCTCGGCCACACGAGCATGCACATCGACCCCCGGCACCAGCAGGCGCAACAGGGCCGCGGCACTCGAGGCGTCCACGCGCGCGTCGGCGCACACCAGCACGTTATCCAAAGCCGAGGCGCCCTCTACCAGGCGTACATCCTGAAACACCATGGAGCACGGCGCGCACTCCTCCGCTGCCAACGAAAGCAGCGTCGACTTGCCCATGCCCGAAGCGCCCATCACACAGATACGCCCACCCGCGGGCACGTTGAGCACCAGACCATCCAGCGCCGGCGCCCAGGGCGCGCGATCGCCCACGGCAAGCGCAAGCTCCGCCGCAGCGCTATCGCTCGCAGCCCCCGCACGCCCGCGCAATCCATGCCCATGCGCCCGCACGGCCACGCGCCACGCCACGGGTCCCGAAACCCGCAGCAGCCACACCAGCACGCGCTCACAAGCCCACGAGGCGGCAACGACCAGCACGGTCCAAGCCAGCAGATCAGCCGTCTCAATCAAAAGCTTTGCCTGATAGATGCGCTCACCCACGGTGCCCGTCGCCATGCCGATGAGCTCCGCCGCCACACCGGCCTTCCAACTCATGCCGATCACGGCGCGGGCGCACGAAAGCACAAACGGCAGGACTTCGCGCCAGGTGTGAGCGCAAAACAGTCGCCAGCCCCGCACTCCATGCAGACGAAACATCTGCTCCAGTGACTGATCAACCTGCGTCAAACCCTCGACCAGCGAGAAATATACGCCCGGCAGCGCCATCAAAAAGACCGCCGCGATGCTCACACGTGCCGACCCCAACCAAATGAGCAGCAGGACCACCACGCAGGCAACCGGCGTCGCCTTTACAAACGACAGTGCCGGAGCCACCATGTGCGCAAACGCACGCGACCGCACCGAGACTCCCGCCAGCACGCCGCCGCACACCGCGGCAAGCGCCAGCCCGCCCAGAATCCGCACACCCGAGCCCATCAGAATCGCCCACGTGCTGGCATCGCACACCAGGCGCAGCAACGCCACCGCAACAGCGCCCGGCCCCGGCAAAATCAGCGGCTGCGCCACGAGACCCGCCACCAGCACCCACACGGCAAGCCAAAAGGCGGCGACGGCACCCGCTGCCGCCACCGCCTTCATACGCTCTGTCATTTGTCGAGCAAACGCACGCACGGGCTACTCCATGTAGTAGAAATCGTCAGCCGGGAGCTTGCCGCCCACGGCGCTCGCGTCCGCATCGGCCAGCACCTGCAGGTACCCACCGAGCGCCGCCTTCATATCCTTCCCCGTCTGGCACACGAGCATGCACCCGGGAATCGCCTTTTCGGCAATCGTGGCGTTATCCACGATGCCCGCATCGACCACGGCCTGAGCCCAATCTGCCGGCGCCGCATTGACGGCTTTCACGCTCGCCTCATGGCAGCGCAAGAATTCCGCCACGGCGTCGGGATGCTCCTCGGCAAACGCGCGGCGTACCACGGTCACGCCCGTCAGCAGGCGCGAGCCCGTGTCACCTGCCAGCTCATCCCACACATCGGTCAGACTTACCGGAGCCGACAGCTTGCCTTCGCTCTTGGCGATGGCGGCGGTCTTGAACGGCTCGGGCAGCACGCCCACAGCAGACGGATCGGAAAGCAGGGCCGACAGCACCTCGGTGGGCTCGCTCTTAAACTCGAGCGTCACCTGGCCGGTCAGGCCCGCGCGCTCCAGCAGGTAGTTCATGACGTACTCCGGCGTGGTGCCCTTGCCCGTCATATAGACGGTATGGCCCGCCAGATCGCCAAACGAGGCCACACTCGCATCGCCCGTCACAACGCTCAGCACGCCCAGCGTGTTGATGTCGATGACCTGCACCGCGCCCTCGGTCTTGTTGTAGAGCACGCTCGCCACGTTGGCGGGCACTAGGGCGATATCGACATCGCCCTGAATGACCTTGGGCACGATCTCGTCGGCTGCGGCGCTGATCACAAAGTCGAACTCGTTATCCGTCTCGCCGCTCGCCGCCTGGTCCATAAACCTCACCAGACCGATCGACGTCGGGCCCTTGAGCGAGGCGACGTGCACCTCAACCGGCTCCGCAGCAGCACCGGCGCCGTCCGTGGCAGCCGAGCCCGCGGCGGACCCGGCACCGACAGCCCCGCCGCCACAGCCCGCGAGCGCAAGCGACAACGCGCCCACGGCGAGCGCCGAGGCAAACCCCCGGCGCGTCATCTCAACATCAAACGCGCGCATCGTTAGCACTTCCCCTCGTTAGGCATCGACCAGGCGTGATGGTCGGTATGCAGCAACTCCTCGGCCAGCGGCGAGAGCGGCGCGCCCAAAAACTCGCGGTAGCACGCCTGAACATCGGGGTTCTCGTGCGAGAAGCGAATGTCCGCAGCGGCATCCAGGCCCCACAGCACCTGGCCGCGCTCGGCCGCCAGCTCGCAGCCGTCGTGGATGGGCTGACCGCCGCCACCGACGCAGCCGCCCGGGCACGCCATGACCTCGACGAAGTCATAGCTCGCACGGCCGTCGCGAATCGCGTCGAGCAGGCGGGCGGCGTTACCCAGCCCGTGCGCCACGGCGACGCGCACCTTGGTGCCATCGATATCGGCGACGGCTTCTTTCCAGCCGTCCAGGCCGCGCACATCGGTAAAGAAGTCCGCATCGGGGTTCTTGCCCGTCACCAGGTAATATGCCGAGCGCACGGCTGCCTCCATCACGCCGCCCGTGGCGCCAAAGATCACGCCCGCGCCCGTGCCAAAGCCCAGCGGCGTATCGAGCGGCTCCTCGACCAGCGTGTCAACGCTCACGTGGCTCGCACGGATCATGCGCACCATCTCGCGCACCGTCAGCGCAACGTCCACATCGGGCGTGCCGTCCTCGCCCACCATGCTCGGCAGCGCGCACTCGGCCTTCTTGGCCGTGCACGGCATAACGGACACCACGAACAGGCGCTCGGACTCCACGCCCAGCACCTTGGCGTAGTAGGTCTTGGCGATAGCGCCGAACATCTGCTGCGGCGACTTGGACGTGGACAGGCTGTCGACAAACTCCGGATAGCGCGCCTTCACAAAGCGCACCCAGCCCGGGCAGCAGCTCGTAAACATGGGCCAGCCGCGGCTGTCGCCCTCGCCCTTGGCGGCGGTGCCCAGGCGCTCGATCAGTTCGGATCCCTCCTCCATAATGGTGAGGTCGGCCGAGAAATCGGTGTCGAACACGTACTCAAAGCCCACGCGGCGCAGCGCGCAGGCCAGGCGCTCAACGGTGGCCTCCTCGCGAGATATGCCGAGTTCCTCGCCCCAGGCGCTGCGCACGGCCGGCGCGATCTGCACCAGCACGATCTTGTCGGGATTAGCGAGCGCGTCAAACACGGTCTCGGTATCGTCGCGCTCGCGCAGGGCGCCCGTCGGACAATGTGTAATGCACTGGCCGCACGCGACGCAATCGGTCTTGCCGATCGGTGCGCGCCCGCGGGTACCCACGGCGGTATGCGTGGCGCGGTTGGTCAGGTCCCAAATCCCTAGGCCCTGCACGCTCTCGCACACCTTGAT
This sequence comes from uncultured Collinsella sp., assembly GCA_958407995.1. Taxonomy (GTDB): domain Bacteria; phylum Actinomycetota; class Coriobacteriia; order Coriobacteriales; family Coriobacteriaceae; genus Collinsella. The sequence goes on along the minus strand of CATYJU010000003.1, from coordinate 39,554 downwards.
GCAGCGCATGCATTTAATGCACTTGTCGTTTTCGCGGATGATGGGAAAATCGAAATCCCAGCCCTCGCCCGCCAAATGCCTTTGATACGGCAGATAGAAAATGCCAAGGTCGTTGGCGATGGTCTGCAGGTTGCAGTTGCCGCTGCGCACACAGCTCGTACAGCGCGAGTCGTGCTGGGACAGCAGCAGCTGCACGTTGGTGCGACGGGCCTCGCGGGCCTTGGGACTGTTGGTATGGACCACCATGCCGTCGAGCACGTAGTTGTTGCAGGCTGCAACCAGCTGGTCGCAGCCCTCGACCTCGACCACGCACACGCGGCAACCGCCGATCTCGTTCAGATCGCGCAGGTAGCACAGGGTGGGAATCTGGATGCCGACGGACTTGGCCGCATCCAGGATCGTGGTGTGCTCGGGCACCACGACCTCGCAATTATCGATAGTGAGCTTGACCATGTTATGCGCTCCGTTTTCGGTGCTGTCGCTGACGGTGGTGTTGTTGGGCTCTACCATTCCAGGTTCCTCCCTCCGCGGAACGCGCCAAAGCCAAAGTGATCGCAACGCAGGCAGCGGCTCGCCTCCTGGCGCGCCTCCTGCTCGGTGAGACCCTGCTCGACCAGATTCCAATCGTGAATACGCTCGCCGGCCTCGCGCTCGCCCAGCTCGCAGCGGCCGCACTCGTGCTTGCCCTTAAACTGGACGGTCGGCAGCTCCACGTCGAGCTTGATCTTGTGGTCGAAGCCCAGGTAGCGGTCGATATTTGCCGAAGCCACGCGGCCGGCGTTGATGGCGCGGATAACGGTGGCGGGGCCGGTCTGGCAGTCGCCGCCGCTAAAGAGGCCGTCGAAGTTGGGCACGGCACCGTCCGAGTCGGTGACCACGCAGCCCCACTTGCAGGCAATGCCCATCTCCTCAAACGGCTTGGAATCGATGTCCTGGCCAATGGCCACAAACACGCGCTCGCAGGGAATGACGCGCTCGGGCGTGGCGGCGGCACGCGGGGCCGGACGCCCACGACGGGGCTCGCCGATAATCTGCGGCTGCACGCGCAGGCCGCTCACGCGACCGTCCTCGCCCGTCTCGATGGCGAGCGGGGCCGTCAGCTCCAGCACCTCGCAGCCCTCGGCCTGGGCGCCGGCGATCTCGGCGTCCTGGGCCGTCATGTCGCAGATGCGACGGCGGTAGACGATGCTCACCTTTTCGGCACCGCAGCGCACGGCGGAGCGCGCCACGTCCATGGCCACGTTGCCGCCGCCGATGACGCACACGCGCTGGCCGCTCAGGTCGGGCAGCTCGTCGTCGCCGATGGCGCGCAGCATCTTGACGGCCGACTCCACGCCGAGCGCTTCCTCGCCCGGAAGGCCGAGCTTCTTATCGCTGTGGGCGCCAATGGCCAGGTAGACGGCATCGAACTCGTCGCGCAGGCGGGCAAGTTCCTCGCCGTTGACGGAGTGGTCGAGTTCCACGTCGATGCCGGCGCTCAAGATCCAGTCGATCTCTGCCTGCAGGCGCTCGCGCGGCAGGCGGTAGCAGGGAATGCCATAGCGCAGCATGCCACCCAGGTGATGACGCTGTTCAAAGATCGTCACCTTATGGCCCATCACGGCCAGGTAGTAGGCGCAGGAAAGGCCGGCCGGACCGCCGCCAATCACGGCGATGCGCTTGCCGGTGTTGTCGGCCACGCTGGGCTTGTAATCGTTGAGGTCGCTGTGCTCAACGGCAAAACGCTTGAGGGCGAGGATGTTCATGGGATCGTCGACCATGCCGCGACGGCAGTGCATCTCGCAGGGATGCTCGCACACCAGGCCGCAAACGAGCGGCAGCGGGTTGTTCTTGCGGATGACCTTGACGGCATCGGCATAGCGGCCGGCCTCGACCAGCGAAATGTAACCGGGAATGTCGACGTGCGCCGGGCAGCCCGAAACGCACGGGACGCGGGCCTCGCGGTCAAAGCCACAGGAGTGCTCGCGGATATGGTGCTCAAAATCGTCGCGGAAACCGCGGATAGCCGTAAGCGCCATGGCACCGGCCTCGTAACCGATGGCGCAATCGCTCGAAAGATAGATGGTGCGGGCCGTGCGCTCAATCAAATTGAGCGTGGACTCGTCGGCGCGGCCCTCGAGCACATCGGCGAGCAGATCGCTCAGCGCGCTCAGGCCCACACGGCAGGGCGTGCACTTGCCGCAGCTCTGGGTGGAGCACAGGTTGACGAGCGCCGCCGTAAACTCAACAGGGCACGGGGCGAGCGAACTCACCGCCAGACGGCGTCCAAGCGCATCGTGCAGGTCGTCCATGACGGCCTGAGCGTGGCTGCGTTCCATTACGTGCAGTCGAGCCATAAGATCCCCTCTCACATGGCAGCCCAGAGGCGAGGCCGGGCGAAGTTGCTACACGCACAACACTGACCTAAAAAGTTGTTAGGTCTCCACACGGTTCGGCAGGCGGTATAAAATGTCACCCTCAGCGGTGAAAAAGAACATTACCGCAGATAAATGCCATATTTGATAAAACGCGTTACCAAATGACAATGCCCCGCCCACGCAATCACGTGGACGGGGCATTGCTCTAGGTATGCGGCCAGCGGCTCTTTTGCGTCAGCGTCTTCCGCCTTTACTTAAGCTCGGGCCAGTAACCCTTGTTGGCCTCGATCATGTCGTCGAGAACCTCCTTGGCGACCTTCATCGACGGCACGGTCTTGTTCAGCGTAAAGGCCTTAAGCGCCTTCTCGTACGAACCCTCGATCGTAGCCTCGACCACGAGCTTCTCGGAGTTCAGCTGCTGCATCATGAGGCCCTGCTGGAACAGAGGAATGTTGTCGCGGCTGATGACCTCGGGGCCGTTCTTGCCAATGTAGGCAGGCAGCTCGACCATAGCGTCGTAGGGCATGTTGGGGATAGCGCCCTTGTTCTCGCAAATGACCAGGAAACGCTGCTTGGTGTCGTTCTTCAGAGCGATAGCCAGATCGGCAATCCAGTCGCCGTGGCTGCCCGCATAGAACGTGCTCTCGTCGATCTCGCCCGTCTTCTCGTAGTGGTCGATGCCGTCGAAGAGGTTCTTCTCACGCGTCTCCTCAACCTCGTTAGCACGGGTGCGCTCGGGGTTGGAATGCTCGACGAACTCCTTCTGCTGCAGGTAGTAGTTCAGATACGTGTTGGGCAGGTACTCCGGGAAGCACTCCATGATCTCGTACTCGCCCTTCCAGACGTAGTACCAGCTGCCCTTGGTGTGGCGATTCTGCTCGGGGTGCTCGTCGGTGGCCTCCTCGGGCTTCTTTGCCATGAGCGAGCCCATGCCCTTGAGGTAGGAGTCGGGCAGCAGGATCTGGTGCTCCTTGATGTACTCGCGCAGCTGCGGGAGCACCTCCTCGCCCTTGTGGCGGATCGAGGTGAACCAACCAAAGTGGTTGAGACCAAAGTAATCGTACTCGACATCCTTCTTGTCGATATCGAGCGCGGCGCAAACCACGTCGATGATCGCGATCGGCATGTCGCAGATGTTGATGATACGAGCGTTGGGACGCAGCACACGGCAGCCCTCGGAGACGATGGCGGCAGGGTTGGAGTAGTTGAGAATCCAGTAGTCCTTCTTGGCGTACTTCTCAACGTCATCGATCAGCTCGACCATGGGGAAGATGGTGCGCATGCCGTAGGCAAGGCCGCCGCAACCGCAAGTCTCCTGACCCACGCAGCCGTGACGCAGCGGAATCTTCTCGTCCTGCTCGCGCATGGCGTAGCCGCCCACGCGCATCTGGGCAAACACGAAGCTCGCGTCGGTAAAAGCCGTCTTTTTGTCGGTGGTCACCGTGAGCTTGATGTCCAGGCCGAGGTCCTCGTGCAAAATCCAGTCCACGAGCACGCCGATCTTGCGCTGGCGCTCCTCGTTGATGTCGTACAGACGAATCTCGTCAACGTCGAGCTCGTCCTTGCGCAGAGCGATGGACTTGACGATGCCGGGGGTAAAGGTGGATCCGCCACCACACAGAGTAATGATCATTGTTTACTGCTCCTTCTCAATTGCGTTTTCGACCTTGTCGCGCATCTCGGCGACCTTCATGCCAAAGATGATCTGGATATTATTGCCGTTGCGGTTGATGCCGCTGTTGGGCACGTGGTTGATGAGGTCCTCATTGATGAGGTCCGGGTTCTTAACGTTCACGCGGAGACGCGTAAAGCAGTTCTCGAGCTCCTCGATGTTGTCCTTGCCACCAAGACCTGCGACCAGGTCGGCAATACCTGCATCGACGCCCTCTGCGGGAGCTGCGGCAACAGCGCCCTGCTTCACCGCGACAGACGCGGCGGCCTCGCCCTCGGCAACGGACTCGGCGAGCTCGGAGTCCTCCTCGCGACCGGGGGTGTGAAGGTTGAGCTTCTTGATGAGGAAGGTAAAGAGGAAGAAGTACAGCGCGGCGTTGACGACTCCAAGCACCAGCATAACCGGCCAGTTGGTCTTATCGACACCGAGGACCAGGTTGGAGACCACGATGTTGATGATGCCGCCTGCAGTCGAAGCGGGCACGGAGAGGACCTTGAGCAGGACCAGGAAGATGCCGGAAAGAACCGAGTGAACGACAAAGAGCACGGGAGCGGCAAAGACAAAGAGGAAGTCCATGGGCTCGGTCACGCAGGAGAGCACGGCGGTGATGATCAGCGGGATGATAACGGCCTTGGTCTTATCCTTGTTCCCCTTGTAAGCGGTGACGATAAAGGCGAGACCGATACCGATGTAGGGCCACAGGTTGTTGAAGGTGTAGCTGTTGAAATACGTGCTATCGGAGAAGGGCTGGCCCGTCATTGCCATCTCGGCGACACGGATGGGGTAGGCGCCGGCGATAACCTGATCGCCCAGCGTCAGGGTGCCACCCACATCGGAGAACTGGAACGGGGTGTAGATGAGGTGGTGCAGACCGGTGGGAACGAGCAGCTTGTTGAGCATGCCGTAGATAAACAGACCGATGTTGCCCGACTCCTTAATGATGCCGGCAACGGAGGAGATGGCGCCCTGAACCGGAGGCCAAACGATGCAGAAGCCAGCGCCCATGATCCAGGAAATGATGATCATGATCAGGAACGGGAAGCGAACGCCCGAGAACATCGAAAGGGCAATGGGAAACTGCTTGTTCGAGTACTTGTTGAACACGGCACCGGTGATGCAACCAAGAATGATGCCGCCAAACACGCCGGTATCGAGCACCTGGATGCCCATAACGGTGGCCTGGCCGGTTCCGGTAAGGCCGAGCATGCCGCTCGCATCGGCAAGAGAGCCGGTGGCGTTGAGCACGATGTTGTTAGCCTGCAGGAACAGGAAGAACGACATCAGGGCGATCAGCGAAGCATGGCCCTTGTTCTTCTTTGCCATGGCGCCGGCGATACCCACGCAGAACAGAATCGAGAGGTTGTTGATGATAAACATCAACGACTGATAGACAACGGCGCCCACAAGCTGGAACGGACCGGAGCCCAGCACGGGGATCAAAGCGCAAATGGTCTTGTTGGTCAGAATGATGCCCACGATGAGCAGGATGCCGGCAACCGAGAGATACATCATCGGCTGAACGATCGACTTCGCGAACACCTCCAACGGCGCTTTGAAATTGAACTTCTTTTTTGCGGTCATAGCGGTACTCCCCTTCCTTTTCCGCAAATTAAGACAGATGTGCCCTGGACAAGGCCGTGAGCCCTGCCTTATATCAATCGATGTGTGGGCACGTTATGCCTAGAGACCAGGTTCTCCAAGCAGGTTAACAATGTGATATGCGAGATAACTCTTCTCGGCATCGGTAACGACAACGTTATAGGTAGACGACAAGTGGGCGGCTATGGCGTCCGCGCACGAGAATGCGCACGGATACGCCGTTTCATCGATTCGGAACAGCGCGTCTCCGTTGATTTGCCCGGCCGTAGGATCGAGCGCTCGCTGTGCGAAAAACTGCAGGTGACGAACGAAACGTTCGTAAGGCAGCGAGGTGTCATCGAGGGTCGTAGCATAGCGCTCAGAAACAATCGCGAGCACGTCGCGAACAAGCTGGACCGAAACAATCAAACGATCGGAGCGTTGCGGCATGGTGGCGTTGACGATATGCAGCGTAATAAAACCCTGCTCTTCTTCGCTCATCTGGATGCCCATATACTCCTTGATAATCTGCAGTGCACGGCCCGCAAGTGCATACTCCTTGCGATAGAACTGCTGGATCTCGAGCAGCAACGGATTCTCACAGGAGACGCCCTTGCGCTCACGCTCCAAAGCAAGGCTGATATGGTCTGCGAGAGCAATGAGAATCTTGTCGTTGATATCAACATTGAGCTCTCGACGGAGCATCTGAACAATGTCCTCGGCAATCACGAGGTTGACGGTGGGGATGGACTCCAAAAGATGTGCCAAGCGGTCAATCGTACGCGAGTCCTGAGAAGTTCCCTCCTGCAACGCGTAGGTCTTTTCGATCGACGCCTCGTCGATGGCATCGCCGGCATGACGGCCAAAGCAGAGGCCTCGGCCGATGACGATGAGCTCGGAGCCATCGTCCGAAGTGACCATTGCGACGTTGTTGTTAAAAACTCGCTTGATAACCACGGTACCCACCACAAGAATTTACTCGGAAAGCCAGACGACAGGCTCTTTAACAGCAACAGGGCCGGAAGCATGCTCACGAAGAGTCGAGTTCTCCGAGCGCTCGCACACGATAACGAAGACCGTGGGATCGAAGCCGGCGGCGCGGACCGCGTCGAAATCGACCTCGACGAGGGGCTGGCCCGCGTCGACATGGTCACCCTGTGCAACAAGCGCATGGAAGCCCTTGCCCTCAAGCTTAACAGTGTCGATTCCGATATGCAGCATCACCTGAGCAGAGCTGTCGTCGGACATGATGCCCAGCGCGTGCTCAGTCGGAAACAGCGCCGCGACGGTGCCGGAAACAGGAGCGCACACCGTTCCCTCTTGGGGAACCACGGCAACGCCATCGCCCACAGCACGGCTGCTAAAAGCGGGGTCATTGGTATTTTCTAGATGAACAAGCTCGCCGGAAACGGGAGCAAGGATTTCGAACTCGGAAGCCGCAGTCTTCTGCTCATCCGAACCGCCCATCAGGCGAGAAAAGAAACCCATGGTGGCATGTCCCTTCATAAATATAGCCCAACCAAAATCAAACGAATGCATCCATAGAGACACACCCGTTCAAAGACTTTGGTTAGGCCCACGTCCGAGGGACTCGGTAACCTTCCGCATTTCTTTTTACGGGAGCTATTGTAGACAAGCCCAAAGCCCGAACAACCATTATGACCGATGAACGGTATTTTTTCTTCGATAAACGGTATTTAGGCGACACTTAGGGACGTTCCATTTCTGCCGGCACCCAGGGACACTCCTTGCTCTGGTGCAATGGGGTCAGGTTTGTTTGCACCAACTTGGTGCAGATTAACCTGACCCCAATGCACCAATCTCGCTTGCGTTAGATGAAGATCTCACATTCCCTGCGCTCGACGCAAGCCTTGCTCAGCATCTGGGAAACAGCGGATAGCTTGTTGGGATCAAGCTTGCGAGCGCCTCGCGGACATACGGCAATGCAGCGCATGCAGGAGATGCACGCCTCGCCAGCTGCTCGTTTGGGGTCACCCTTGTCGATAGCACAAACGGGGCACGCCGCGGCGCATGCACCGCAGGAGACGCAATCCTCTGTTGCCTCGGGTGCCATGCGGTGACCTCCGGCTTGTTTATAAGGACGGTTGCCGGGAATAGAGGGCTCGGACGCATCCTCAGCCAACAGCTTTTGCTGAATTTGCTGCGCAAACTCTGCGAGCTGCGCCTCATCCTGCGCATCCGGACGACCGGCAGCAAACTGTCGCGCAATGGAATGTTCTGCAATGGCCGCAACTGCCGCGATCACCCGGAATCCCGCATGCTTCGCAACGTCCTCCAGCTCTACGAGCGTGTCCTCAAACGCGCTGTTTCCGTATACACAAACCAAAACAGCCCGAGCCCCGTTGCCGCGCACCATGCCCAACCGGTCAGCCACCACAGCCGGGATTCTACCGGCATACGCCGGCACAGAGATTACGGCCACGTCGTCCTCAGTCATCGAGACAGCGCTGAAATCTAGCCCGCTATCGGTCAGATCGACGGTAACGGTATTCTTGCCCAGTGCCCCGGCCACAAGGCCAGACACCTTCCGCGTTCCACCCGTCGGACTAAACACAATTTCGAATACGCTCATCGAGACACCCTCCCCTACGCCTGGCAACGCGTCAAGCCGCTTTCACATTCAGACAGAGTATACGGCGCATGGGGGGGGAGCTCCCCGTTTTGGTGCGCTAGGCAGCCCGATACACCAACCCATACTGCCCGCCTTTTCGGTTTGCATAATTCCCGGTACAGATTGCATATATTTACTGGATACCGCCGCGTTCTCCTGAGGTACCCCATCCTGGCCCGTGCAAAAAACGGAGTATTCTGCAACGTGACCGCGCCAGCACCGCCGCGGGTGGGCAAAACTGTAGGGCGCCGTATCATTTTAAGTCCCGACATGGCGAGAATGACGCGCCCCTGCTCCGGAAAACGGCGAAATCTGACTCGGAACGCTCGCTAGGGATATCCGAAGGCCACCGTTGGCGACGTCGAATCATATGCAGACAACTCGAACTGCAGAATACTCCAAAAAATGCACGGCGCACCCCATAGGACCCATTGCTGCATGGCGGAAAATAGGTCCACGGCATCCTCTAGATGCATTCCCGAGGAAATCACATTTGAACTAGCGATCGGACACGGCAAACAAAAGGGCCCGAGCGTTATTTGCTCGGGCCCTTAGCTTGTCTCACGCTAGCGCGCGATGCGCATCTTACTTGCGCTTGCCGCCGCCGTCGCCGGGGCGACGGGAGCTGCCACCGCGCTTGCCGCCACGGCTGTTGCCGTAGCTGCCACGGTTATCGCGACCGCCAGCACGGCCGCCACGGGAGCCGGCCTGGTTGCCGCCACGACCACCACGATAGCCGCCGCGACGCTCTTCGCGGGTATCGTCGTAGTTGCGCCAGTCATCGCGACGATCGCGGCTGGCACGCGGGTCACGACGATCACGCGACTCGTTAGAACGACCAGCGCCGCCGCGGCCGCCATTGCCGCGAGCACCCTCGCGACGCTCGCCGCCGCGGCTACCGCGCTCTTCAAAGCGCTTGCCGCCACGGGACTCACCGCCACGGGCAGTACGCTCACCGCGACCCTCGCCGCCGCGACGCTCATCACGGCCGCCGCGCTCGTCATCACGACCGGAACGCCGGCGGTCGCCCGCACCGCGCTTGCCACCGCGCGAACCGCGGCCCTCGTCCTCGCGCTCGACACGACGACGGCCACCGCGGTCCTCGTCCTCACGACGACGGCGGTGTGCCTCGCCCTGGAACTGCTTGGCACGACGCTCGGCACGGTTGCCGCGCGCAGGCTGCTCAGCGGCACCAGCACCGCCGCGCTCCTCGGCAGCTACCTCGCGAGCCACGCTCTCAACAGCCTCGTCCACGCGAGCCTGAACGCCCTCGCGCACGCGGGTCTTGCCGCCGCGCTTGGGACGGCTCGGACGCTCGCCATCGCCACGGCGCTCGTCGCGACCGCGGTTGGAACGACCGGCCACATCGCCGTAATCGTCGCCGTTGCGCTTGCCGTCGCGACGCGCCTGCTCAAGCTTCTTCTTGCTCTTGGACTTGCCGCGCTTGGTCTTCTTCTTCACCTTAAAGGCCGCAGGGTCGCGCTCGGGATCAACCGCGGGCGGGTTGGGACCCACGTGCAGGTCGCCGGCCTCGTAGATGTCGGCGGTCTTGTCCATGAGCTTCTCGATCTCGTAGAACTCATCGACATCCTGCTCGGTCACAAACGTGATGGCCCAGCCCAGCTCGCCGGCACGACCCGTACGGCCAATACGGTGGATGTAGTCGGTCGGCTCGGCCGGCACGTCAAAGTTCACGACATAGCGCACGTCGCTGATGTCGATGCCGCGGGCGAGCACGTCGGTCGCCACCAGCACGTCGACGGTACCGTCGCGGAAGGCCGAAAGGGCACGCTCGCGCTGGGCCTGGCTGCGGTTACCGTGAATCGCGGCAGCCTTGATGCCCTTACGCTCCAGACGACGGCAGCAACTGTCGGCGCGGTGCTTGGTGCGCATAAAGACGATGGTGCGCTCCGGGCCCTCCTTCTTGAGAAACTCGGGCAACAGGTTGTTCTTGGCCTCGATGGACACCGGGAACACAAACTGGTCGACGGTGTCGGCAGTCGACGTGGCGGGCGCGATCTCCACGCGGGCCGGGTCGCTCACCAGGTCGGTGATCTCGCCCACGGCCTCCTCGTCGAGCGTCGCCGAGAACAGCAGCGTCTGGCGCTCGGCCGGCGTCTCGCGCACAATGCGGCGGACGGCGGGCAAAAAGCCCATGTCGAGCATGCGATCGGCCTCGTCGAGCACCAGCACCTTGACCTCGTTCAGGTGGCAGGCGCCCTGCTCGATCAGGTCGACCAGACGGCCCGGCGTGGCGACCAGGATATCGCAGCCGTACTTGAGTGCCGCGGTCTGCGGCTTGTAGCTCACGCCACCCACGACGGTCACGGCGACATGGCCGGTGACGTCGGCGATCTTGCTCGCGACCTCGTCGATTTGCTGGGCAAGCTCGCGCGTGGGGGTGATGACGAGCATCACGGGGCCGCGGCCGTTGCCCTCGGGCTTCTTGGCACCGCGACGGCGGTTGCGGCCGCCGCGCTCGCGCACAGGCTTGGGCGGAGCGATGTGCTCCAGATTGTTCATGGTCGGCAGCAAAAAGGCGGCCGTCTTGCCGGTGCCGGTCTGGGCGGCGGCAAGCAGGTCGCGGCCCTCGAGCACCACGGGGATGGAGCCGGCCTGAACGGGCGTGGGCGCCGTGTAGCCCAGGTTCTCGATAGCACGGAGCATCTCGTCGGAGAGGCCCAGCTCGTCAAAGGCGGGCAGGCTCTCGGTAGCGGACTCGACGGCCTGGGCAGCATTTGCCTCGTCGGCGGCATCGAAGGCGGCCTGGGTCATGGCCTCGCGGGTCTCGTCCAGAATCTCGGCGTCGGTGACGTCGGATACAGAATTACGCATATGTTGTTGTTCCTTATCTGCACGCGCTATGGGCACGGCATGCGGCCGCGCTGGCGTGCTTGGTAGTGCGCTAATACATACAAAAACGGGTGCGCACAGAGAGGACGTTGCTCAGCACGCTGGCGATCGCTTTGGCAACCCTATCACGCGCCGTCCAGACGCAGCAGCTCTAAGCGATGGAGCAGATTCGCCGCCGGTTAGTATACCCGCACTCCGTATGCCCCCACGTAAACCACAGATGACGGGGCGGACGAGGTGGGCCCGGCCGATTATCTCAATCTGTAACAGATGCAGGGCAAAATCGGGTCCAAATGTTACAGATCAAGACAGAGGGGGATTTCCGTCCAGTCCAAACCAAATCTCTCGGTCTTCCTGCAATTTTGAACATGTGGCCTATAATGTTGCTTTGGTTACGCTATATATTGCGCAGCCATTTAATACGTCGCCCACCGGGGCCATTAATTCCTATCGCCATATTGGCTAGGAAGCAACCAAAGGAGGTATCCGTGGCAGCAGAGACGCCTTGCTCGGTCCTCTATAACGATATTCGCTCGTTCGGCGGTCTTAAACATCTCGAGATCGCCCGAATGCTTATCAACGGAAACTCTTATCTCGGCAGTACCCTGCTCGAGAAATGCTCTTCCAACCGCTCGTATCTCACCCGTTACATCGTCCATCGCAAGCCTGACCAGTGCGCGCCCGCCATCTACAGCGACTTTACCGTCACCACGCTCAACCTTTCCGCGGCAATCTGCAGCAAGCTCGGCGGCGGCGAGTCCGCCTATCAGGCAATCGCCGAGCACTATCGCGGTCCGGCCGCCAACGAAATGATGTCGGCTCTCGCCAGCTACAAGCTGGACAGCCGCCTATATGCAAATGCCCTCAATCGCATCGACAACTTTGACGGCAATGCCGTGCGCGAAAAAAGCACGCTCTTCTTGATGCTCTTTGTGGCGACGAGCGCACTTGCCGATCCCGCTCAGGGCGTAGCAACCGTTGAGCGCTTTTGCGATAACAAGACAGGCGGGCACTTTGGAACCACCGAGACCACCGTCGGCCGTGGTTTTTTGAGCAGCTTGGATCAACCGCGCACCGTCACCCCCAACCTCGGCCTCCTCAGAACGCACGCCGGCAATAGCGTTGACATGCAGATTCACCCGCTCACGCGCGACCCGCGCGGCACCGTAATCGGATCGCTGCCCAAGACATCGCCCAGCATCACCGACGTGGGCGCAGATACATCGCGCGAACACTTGCGAATTTGGCTCGAAGGCGGACGCTGGTACGCCCAGGGACTTGGATCGACCAACGGCACCGTGCTCGAATCGGGCGCAGGCGACGGTGACATTGTGATTGAGCCGCCGCGCGACCAACGCGAGCCCGGCAAAATCTATCCCCCGGTGGAAATCGAAAACAGCGACCGACTCCATTTGGGCCTCTACACAACATTCCTTGTCATTGTGGACTAGTGCGCGGGTGGCGATCGAAAAACGGTCGCCGCCCGTCTTTTGTCTTCTACCTTCTGCGTCGTAAACGACAATACTCAGCGGCATACGCTGACAGTGCGGCTATCATGGTGCTTTACCAATAGCCGCACTGCCGACGCATACGTGCGGCAACCCATGCCAGACAAAGGAACGCCATGGATACTACCGATAGCGCCTATGGCGACAAACTTATCCGCCTCGACACGTTCGACACCGCCGTGGCGGTCGACCCCAGCGCCGAGGACGACGCCAAGCGCCGGTTTATGACGCTCATCCTGCAAACGGACCATCACAGCAACGGCAACATCGGCCATGTACTGCGCGCAACCAACACCAACGGCGAGGTCTTTGCCGTCAAGCTGCTCAAAGACAACGCCATCCTTTCTGGTCAGGCACCCGATCGCTCCGCCGAGCAATCGGCCGCGCATCTGGCCAACACCGCCGCGCTGTTCGAGGAGTACCGTCACCTGTGCACCGTCTCGCACCTGCGCGGGTTCCCGCGCGTCTATGGCTACGGCTCTTGTGAGGACGACCCGCTCATCCTCATGGAGTGGGTCGAGGGCACCTCGCTCAAGCAGGCGCTGCCCCTGCTTCCGCACGATACCTCGGGCGGGCTAACCACCCAGATGGTCGCCGCCGTCGGAAACGCCGTGCTTCGCGCGCTCTTGATGACCCAAGGCCTCGTGAATCCGGTCGTCCATCGCGATCTGTCGCCCGCCAATATCATGTTCCGCACCACCAGCCGAACGCTCGAGCAGCAGATTGCCGACTGCTCCTTTGACCCCTGCCTCATCGACATGGGCTCCGCCACTATGGCCCTCAGCGATGACACGATCACCCGACGTGCCGACATCTGGCGCTTTGCCACGCCCGCATACGCCGCGCCCGAAATGCTCACGCAGGATATCGAAGGCATCGCGGCCCTTCGCCGCTCGCCCGCCATCGACGTCTATGCGCTTTCGAGCATTCTGTACCAGCTCTACAGCGGTCGTAAACCGTTCGATGTCGAGTCGACGGGCGCTGCGGCAACCGGCTCGTTCTATCTCATAAAGACCAAGACAAAACCGGCGCCGCTCGAGCCGCGTTGCGAGGGCGACAAAGCGCTTGTCCAGATCATCATGAAAGGTATCTCGGTTGAACAGGGCGATCGCCCCACCGAGCAGCAGATGCTCGAGGTGCTCTCGGCATACCTCACCGATGCCGAATCCGAGGGCCGCGAAGGCGCGGGCAGTGACGCCGCAATCGACATCGACTCCGGTACACACCTTAAGGTCGACGTTGCCGGCGAGCGCGCGCGAGAGATCCTGGAGCAGGCCCGGCACGATGCCATGACCCGCCGCCGCTTTATTATCGGTGGCGTCGTTGCAGCCGTTGCGGGGCTCAGCGTCATTGGGGCGGCGACCCATGGCTTTGGCATCCCCGACTACCTTGACGGCATCCGCGGTTCACTTGATGACTACACCTGGGATCAGCTGCAGGAGATTTCGCTCAAGATTAAGGCCACCGAGACCCGTAGCGAGGCACGCGAGATTGCCAAGCGCTATCACCTGCTCGATGCCGATGGGCATATCCCCTATCCGTGTACCAAGCGTGTCACGCTCACCAACGGGCTGCAGGTTGGCGCGCAGCTTGTGGGCATCCGCCACGATGAGCTTCTGGACGGGACGGGCAAGGCCGGACTGACGTTTATGTTCGATGCGGGTATTGCCGAGCGCAACGCTGCGGCTGAACCGCCGAGCGCCGGCTGGGCAGATTGCGAGCTGCGGGAATGGCTCAACGGCGACGGCCTTAAGCTGCTGCCCAACGAGTTGCGCGCGCTCATTAAAGGGGTCAAGAAGGTCTCGAACAATGTGGGCGCCGCCAACAGCGCATCGTGCCTGAGCGAGTTGCCCGCAACCCTTTGGCTGCCCGCCATGGTCGAGCTGTGCGGTACGCAACCGCCCGATTCGTTTACCGAGGACTATCACTACCTGGCAGACATCTACAACGGCGAGGGCAAGGAGTATCAGCTCTTCCGCGAGCTCAAGGTGAGCCCGTATTCCACGAACGAGACGATGGTCCGCCAGTGGAAGGGCAAGGACACCTGTTGGTGGGAGCGCACGGTGAGCCCCGACACATCGGAGAGCGAAGGCACGCTCTATATGAACCGCGTGGGGCACGACGGCGACGTCTTTACGTACGCAACGCCTGCGGAAAAGCCAAACAAGCTAACCTGTGTGATCCCCGGGTTCTGTATCTAGGCGGCGGGCGTCTTGCCGTGACGGGACCCCTCCCCGGCAATTGTCTCGATCTGTAACAGTTAGAACCCAAAAACCGGTCTAGATGTTACAGATCGAGATGTTTGGCAAAGACGACCGCCGATTGAGCAGCCACCCCCAGGGGGTATGGGTGTATAGTATCGGCAGGTTAACAATTCCAATACCGAACCACAGAAAGGAGAAGCCATGGCTCAAGATAAGTTCGACGTGGGCGGCATGACGTGCGCCGCTTGCCAGGCGCACGTGGACCGCGCCGTCAGCAAGCTCGACGGCGTCCAAAGCGTCGCGGTCAACCTGCTCGCCGGTTCCATGATGGTCGACTATGACCCCGCGCAGGTCTCCCCCGACGATATCTGCAGCGCTGTCGATCGCGCTGGCTACTCGGCCTCGCCCGTCAGCACGGGCACCGACGCTGTCCAAAGCGGAAGTGCGCAAGCCAGGTCCGGCGCCGCCCATATGGAGTCGCCCACCAAAAAGTTGGAGGCCGCCGCCTCTGCCATGCGCACCCGCCTCATCATCTCGATCGTATTCCTCATCCCACTGTTCTACATAGGCATGGGGCACATGCTCGGCTGGCCACTGCCCGGCGTCTTCACCGACCACACCCACAGCATGACGCTCGCGCTCACCGAGCTCGTCCTGCTCATTCCCATCGTCTACGTCAACGACGCATACTTTATCAACGGGTTTAAATCGCTTACGCACGGCGCGCCTACCATGGACGCCCTTATTGCCGTGGGCGCCACTGCTTCCATCGCCTGGTCGCTCTACGCCATGTTCATCATGGCCGACCAGCTAGCCGCGGGTCAGGTCCACGAGGCCATGATGACGAGCATGGACAACCTGTATTTTGAGAGCGCCGGCACAATCCTGTCGCTCGTCACCGTGGGCAAATATCTCGAGACACGCAGCAAATCCAAGACCGGCGGCGCTATCGAGGCGCTCATCGACTTGGCGCCCAAGACCGCGACCGTCGTGGCAGAGGACGGCACCGAAACCACCGTCGATGTCGACGCCATCCTTCCCGGCCAGGTCCTGCGCGTGCGCCCCGGCGAGTCCATCCCCGTCGATGGCGTGGTGCTCGAGGGCAGCTCGGCCGTGGACGAGAGCGCGCTCACCGGCGAGTCCATTCCCGTGGAGAAGACCGCCGGCGACACTGTCAACGCGGCCACGGTCAACCGCACGGGCTCGTTTACCTTCCGCGCCACGCGTGTGGGCGCCGACACGTCGCTCGCCAAGATTATCCAGCTCGTCGAGGACGCCAACGCCACCAAGGCGCCCATCGCCCGCATGGCCGACAAGGTCGCCGGCGTGTTCGTGCCCGTAGTATTCGCAATCTCGGCCGTAACCTTTGTGGTGTGGATGGTGCTGACCGGAAGCATCAACGAAGCGCTTACCTCCGCCGTCGCCGTGCTGGTGATCAGCTGCCCGTGCGCGCTGGGCCTGGCCACGCCCGTCGCCATTATGGTCGGCACCGGCAAGGGCGCCGAGATGGGCATTCTGTTTAAGAGCGCCGAGGCGCTGGAGAACCTGCGCAGCGTGGGCACCGTGGTGCTCGATAAGACGGGCACGGTCACCCGCGGCAAGCCTGCCGTGACCGATATCGTGGTAGCCACGCGCGCTGACGGCTCGCCCGCCATGAGCGAAAAGGCACTGCTCAAGTTGGCCGCCGCGTTGGAGCGCTCGAGCGAGCACCCGCTGGCCGAGGCGATTATGGCCGAGTGCGAGACACGCGGGATCGTCGCGCGCATGGTCGAGGACTTTGCCGCCGTGCCCGGACGAGGCGTTACGGCGCGCGAAGGGCAAAACGCCATTGCCGCTGGTAACGTGCGCCTGATGAACGAGTTGGGCGTTACCGTGCCCGCGGGTCTTGCCGAACAATTTGCCGCCGAGGGCAAGACGCCGCTGTTCTTTGCCAAGAACGGCGAGCTTGCCGGCACCATTACCGTGGCTGACGAGGTCAAGGAGACGAGCGCCGGGGCCATCGCCGCACTGCGCTCGCTTGGCGTCGACGTGCGCATGCTCACCGGCGACAACCGCGTCACTGCCGAAGCAATCGCCCGCCGCGTGGGACTGAACAGCAAGCAGGTCATCGCCGACGTCCTCCCCGCCGACAAGGAACGCCACGTGCGCGAGCTGCAGGATGCGGGCAGCATGGTTGCCATGGTGGGCGACGGCATCAACGACTCCCCCGCCCTGGCGCGCGCCGACGTGGGCCTTGCCATCGGCACCGGCGCCGACATCGCCAAGGAGGGCGCCGACGTGGTACTCATGCGCAGCGACCTCATGGACGTCGCCCGCGCCATCGAGCTTTCGCGCGCCACGATCCGCAACATCAAGCAGGACCTGTTCTGGGCGCTGTTCTACAACGGCATCGGCATTCCGCTGGCGGCGGGCGTGTTCTTCCCGCTCACCGGGTGGCAGCTCTCGCCGATGTTTGGCGCCGCGGCGATGAGCCTGTCGAGCGTCTGCGTCGTGTCCAATGCCCTGCGCTTAAAATCCTTTATGCCTAAAGTGGCAAAATAGGATCACTATTACGTTCATTTAGAACGGGTTTTCCAGGTACCCGAGATTGACCTGAAAGAGGAGCGACGCGTACTTTGGTACGCGAGCGACGGTTTGAAGGTCAAGGTCGGGTGCCTGGGAAAGCCGACACAACAGAGAGGAATACCCATGCGTTACACGATCAAGACTTCCGGCCTTATGTGCGGCCACTGCGATGCCACCGTCGAGACGGCGCTGCTCAACGTGGCCGGCGTGACCGACGCCGACGCCGATCACGAGACCCAGACCGTCCAGGTAGAGTGCGCCGACACCGTGACCGCCGAGCAGCTCGCCGCCGCCGTCGAGGGCGCCGGCGAGAAATTCCATGCCCTGTCCGTAACCGCCGCGTAGCAGGCGCCACCTGCCCCCTCAGAAGTTGCGGTGAAATACGGACTGTTGAGCCGCCCTAGGCCCTTAAACAGTCCGTATTTCACCGCAACTGACGGGGACATCCGGAAGATCGACCAGAAACGAGGACCCGCCATGATGGCAGACCACAAATCGGTGACCCGCATGCTCAAAACGGCACGCGGCCAGATCGACGGCATCTTGCGGATGGTCGATGAGGACCGCTATTGCGTCGACATCTCCACGCAGCTCATGGCAACACAGGCGCTCCTCGCGCGCATTAACGCCGACGTGCTCAAGGCGCATATCGAGGGCTGCGTGACTTCGGCAATCGAATCGGGCGACGAAGACCTCAAAGCCGCCAAACTCGCCGAAATCGAACGCGTCGTCGACAAACTCTCCAAGTAATTGGGGCATTGGGGACAGGTACGTTTGCACCACATTGGTGCAGATTAACCTGTCCCCCTTGCTCTAAATCGGGTATAAAGGCGTGCGGCATATCGAATGAAAGGCAATTTGCATGAATGACTTTATGAAGGGCCGCAATGGCGCTGACGAACTCACCATCGTGATGGGCTTCGCAGGCATTATCATCGCCATGATCGGTTCGATGGCTCGTATCCAGTGGCTCAGCTGGATTGCCATCGCCGTAATCGTGATTGGCGTGCTGCGCGGCCTGTCCAAAAATATCGATGCACGTCGCAAGGAGAACGAGGCCTTTGTCGCCGCGACTGCAAACGTACCCGGCTTGGGCAAGTTTGTAGCTAGCTTGGGCGGCGGAGCTGCAGCGGCCAACGCCTCGCGCGCAGCCGGTACTAGCAAGGAAGACTTTGAACGTGCCAAGCGCACGGCCAAGAAGATGTGGAAGGGTCGCAAGACCACGGCATACCTCAAGTGCCCCAACTGCGGCCAGATGCTCTCCGTCCCCAAGGGCAAGGGCAAGATTCGCGTCACCTGCCCCAAGTGCCACGCCAAGATGGAGACGCGCTCATAGCCGCTACACCATAGGACAAATAAAAGCCGAGGCCTCGCACCGGGACCTCGGCTTTTTCTGATTATGACAAAAGGATTGTCCCTTTTTCGCATCGCCATATCGCGCGCTTACGCCACGCCATCGCGGGCAAGCTCCTCGGCCAACGCCTCGGCAGGCATGGCCATAATCGCGTCGAGCTCGGCGTCCACCTCGAGGATGCGCTTCACCTTGAGGTTGCGCACCAGATCGCCGCGACACATCACGTGCATCGGCTCACGCAGAGCGCACAGATTATCGAGAGGATTCTCGCGCGTTACCAAGATATCGGCAGCCTTGCCGCACTCGATCGCGCCAGTATCGCCGCCCAGCCCCAGCAGCTCGGCATTAACCTGCGTGGCTGTATGCAGTGCGAAGGCGTTGCTCACGTCGACATACTTGGCAAAATAGGCGACCTCGCGCCACATGTCATACTGCGTCACGAACGGGCAGCTTGAGTCCGTGCCAAGGCCCACCTTAACGCCAGCTTCCAGTGCGGCACGGGCGCTCTCGATGATGCCCGAGCACACGATGTCGCCGTTCTTCTTTTGCGTATCGGTAGAATGGGTCTTTTCCGGGTCGAGCAATACAAACGGCAGCGCCGGGCTGATAGTGCAGGTCACACTCGGAGCACGCCCCTCGAGCTGCGTGCCCGCGGCGCCACGGTACAGCTCCAAGATTTCGGGTGTCAACGGAGCGCCGTGCTCAATCGTGTCAACGCCGGCCTCAAGCGCGGCCTTCACGCCCTCGGTACTCTCGACATGGGCCATAACCGGAAGGCCCATATCGTGCGCCGCCTTGCATGCCGCCGCGGCAACCTCCACTGGCATACGCAGCACGCCCGGCTCGCCCACCTCGGTCGCATCGAACACGCCGCCCGTCACGAACAGCTTAATGACGTCGGCACCACGCGCATACAGGTCGCGCACCTGTTCGGCTGCCTCGGCGGGACTGTTGGCCACCTGGGCGAACAGGCCCGCACCATGGCCGCCCGGCACCGTGATGCCCGTTCCCGGCGCCACCAGGCGAGGACCCTGATACTTGCCGGCATCGATAGCATCGCGCACGGCCAGATCGGCAAACAGCGGGTCGCCCGCGCCGCGCACCGTGGTCACGCCGCTTGCTAGCTGCTGCTGGGCACTGCCTTTGAGGATGCGGCGGACGATGGTGCGGCCCACGGGATTATCGAGCTTCTTCATCAGCGCGCCCGCATCGCCGGCCGAGACAGGCTTGCCCGAGCCGCACAGGTGCACGTGCATATTGATGAGACCGGGCATGAGATACGCACCACCCAGGTCGATAACCTCGGCACCCGCGGGCGCCTGCGCCACAGCACTCGGCCCCATCCATGTGATGACACCGCGCTCAACGGCCACGGCCATATCGGGTTGCGGCTCCATATGCTCCGAACCATCCAGAATGGTCGCATTGATAAACAACGTAGAACGATCGGCAGACGCCATATCGAGCTCCTCCCCCTCAGAAAACTTGAACATCTGTCCATTATTATCCAGCGCGGCAGGATTGCTGCGGACATATCGGTTAACGGAGGGAAGAGGGGATGTGGGGGGGGACGGAATACGTTGCAGCCCCACCCCAGCAACATCAGGGGAATGTCTCGATCTGTAACAGTTACGGGCCCAAACAGCCGCCAAACGTTACAGATTGAGACAAAGTCAGGGGCAGCAGAGCGACACCAGTAACATCCCCTACTCCCACTCCTGCTCGTAGATGTTGAGCGACTTTACGTACCGCCCCTGGGCGCCCATGATGTCGCGGACCAGACGCAAGAAGAAACTGATGCACGAGGTGTCAAAGCCATCCTGCAGGTCCTCCGGATGCACCGCACCCGGTCCATCGACCGCCGTGTCACTCAGGCGTGCGATGTCATACAGATAGAGTTGTCCCGCCGTCAGCCAGACATCGTCGACGCAGGCGAGGCGCACCGCAATCGCTCCGTCGCTCCAATGCTCCTTTTGCACGATATGCGGGTCGTAGACATCAAAGCGACAGTCGGTGCGCGTGTCCTTCAGCGCGACCATACCAGTCGCAGGATCCTTGTCCAAAATGCCAAAGCGCGAGAAATACTGCGTGTCGCGTACCTGCTCGAGCCGCTTGAGCGAGGCAGGCGAAAGCGATGTCGGCGGCTCTTCAACATACAGCTCGAGCAGCGTCTTGCCATGGCGATAGGGGCGCTCGAAGAGCAGCCAATCGGTAAATGCCATGTTGTAGGCCATGATTTCGTTTTGCGAAGGCTCGGTGCAATAGCTGAGCCACGGGTCGACAATGATCTCGAACTGTTCGCGCGCCGGCTCCAAAAACTGGAACTTCCGCAGCATCCAAAAATGGGCCATGTCGGCAATATCGTTGCCGACGGCTTCGGCTAGCTGCGCTCGGTCTAAAACGTGGTCAGTCATGGCATCCTCCTCAAACTGATAGACCTCAATTTGAGCTTACGAGGAGGGTGGTCGGCCACGACCAGCGGGGGCAAAATAGGCCTCCGGCTGCAAACCAGATGCTGACCAAACACTTGACGAAAAGCTTGACCGAAAATGCGCACCGCAAAGAAACGGCAGGTAGATATAGACAGCCGACCCGCCATTTTGAGCCAAACGCCCGCTGCCACCACAGAAACAGCAGAGCACCACAGGCGCAAACGTCGGCGAATGAACGCTCGAACGTCAGCAAACGAGCAAATCGGTCGCAAACCCGCAAGGAGTGTCCCCAACGACCAGACAAAAAAGAACGTCCCCAACGACTAGTCGTTGGGGACGTTCTTAAATGACTACTTTACAGCTCCAGCGCGTCGGCGACTTCGGCAGCGCAGGCCAGGGCGTCGGCCATGGCGTTCACCACGAGTGAGCTGCCGTTGCGAGCGTCACCGGCAACATACACCGGCGCGGCATCCGCGGCGACGCCGTCGACACGCGCCGCAAGATGCGAGCCCTCGACGGCCATCACAGGCAGTGGACGGCCAGCGGTGGCAACAGGCACGCCCACCGCATCGAATACGCCATGCTCGGGACCCGTAAAGCCACAGGCAATAAGTACCAGCTGTGCCGGCACCTCGTGCTCGGAGCCCGCGATGCGCTCGGGCTTGCCAGCCGACCAATTCAGATCGACCACGCGCAGGCCCGCGGCCGCGCCCTTCTTGTCCAGCAGTACCTCGAGCGTATCCACGCCCCAAGCGCGCATCTCACCGCCCATGGTAGCGATGGCCTCCTGCTGGCCGTAATCGGTCTTCTTCACGTTGGGCCACTGCGGCCAGGGGTTGCTCGCCGCGCGCGCATCAGGCGCCGCCGGCAAGAACTCAAACTGGCGCACGCTGCGCGCACCCTGACGCACCGCGGTGCCCACGCAGTCGTTACCGGTATCGCCGCCGCCAATGACCACAACGTCCAGGCCGCGCGCGTTCACCGCGGGCTCGCCGCCATCGAGCACCGAGACGGTCGAAGCCGTCAGGTAGTCCACGGCATACACCACGCCCGGGACATCAATGTTCGCAGCCGAAAGCCCACGCGGGGCGCGAGCACCGGCAGCCACCACGACGGCGTCAAAGTCGTCGAGCTTGGCGGTAACCTTGGGATCGCTCGCGTCGGCACTCAGCTCGAACACAATGCCCAGCTCGCGCATGAGCGCCACGCGACGCTCGACCACGGACTTCTCGAGCTTCATGTTGGGAATGCCGTACATGAGCAGGCCGCCCGGGCGGTCGTCACGCTCAAACACCGTCACGCGGGCACCGCGACGCGCAAGCTCCCATGCTGCCACCAGACCAGCAGGACCGGAGCCCACCACGGCAACCGTGGGTGCGCCCTCCCCCGCCGGCTCAAAGCGGCGCGGACCGCCGTTGGCCCACTCATGGTCGCTGATCGCGCGCTCGTTATCGTGAATCGTTGTGGGCTGACCGTCGACCGAACCCAGGTTGCACGCGGCCTCGCACAGCGCCGGGCACACGCGGCTCGTGAACTCGGGCATGGGCGAGGTGAGCGACAGGCGCTCGGCAGCCTCGTCCCAGCGGCCGCGGTACACCAGCTCATTCCACTCAGGAATCAGGTTGTGCAGCGGGCAGCCGCTCGGGCGTGCCCTGCCAAAGCTCGCGCCCATCTGGCAAAACGCCACACCGCACATCATGCAGCGGCTCGCCTGGGCACGGCGTGCATCGTCATCAAGTTCCACGTACAGCGGATCGAAATCGCAGCTGCGCTCCTCCACGGGACGCAGCTCGTGGGTCACGCGATCGATATCAAGAAAAGCACCGGGCTTACCCATGGCACTTACGCCTCCTTCTTGGTCGAAGCAACAGAACTGGCAGCCACGGATGCAGCGCCCGCGACATCAAAGCGAGCGACATCCTCGGCACTCGCGCGACCGGTCACAATGTCAAACGCCAGCTCCTCTGCCTGCGCATGCGTCTTGCCGGCAGCCTCGGCGGCGGCGACAATCGCCAGCACGCGCTCGTACTCGGTTGGAATGACCTTCACAAAGTGCTTGCTCATCGTCTCAAAGCTGTAGAGCAGCTTAATGCCGCGCGGGCTCTGCGTCGCGTCCACGTGCTCCTGGATGAGCGCACGAATCTGCGCCAGCTCACCGGCCGTCGGGGCTTTAAGCTCAACGCTCTCGTGGTTCACACGGGCATCGAGCGTGCCGTACTGGTCAAAGACGTAAGCCACGCCGCCCGTCATGCCGGCGGCGAAGTTCTGCCCGACCTCGCCCAGGATGAGCGCCAGACCTCCCGTCATGTACTCGCAGCCATGGTTGCCGCAGCCCTCGACCACCACCGTGGCACCGGAGTTGCGTACGCCAAAGCGCTGGCCGGCCAGGCCGTTAATGAAGCCGCGGCCGCTCGTGGCGCCAAAGAACGCAACGTTGCCCACGATGATGTTCTCATCGAACTTGTAGGTCGCATGCGGGTTGGGGCGCACCGACACCTCGCCGCCCGAAAGGCCCTTGCCAAAGTAGTCGTTGGCGTCGCCGCACACGTTGAGCGTAATGCCGCGCGGCAGGAAGGCGCCAAAGCTCTGACCGGCCGAACCATCGCAATCGATGGTGATGGAGCCGGCGGGCAGGCCCTCGGGATGCGCCTTGGTCACCGCATTGCCCAAGATGGTGCCCACGCAGCGGTTGACGTTGGCGATATCGGCGCGGAAGCGAATCGGACGCAGGTGCGCACGGGCATCGGCCGTATAGGGCACAAACAACGTGGAGTCGAGCGTCTTGTCGAGCTCGCTGTCCGCAGCCATCTGGGGCAGGAAGTGACGGCCGTCGGCACCCGGGATGTGGGCACCAAACTCACAGGTCGCGCTCGCCAGCACGGGCGACAGATCCAGCAGGTTGGCCTTGCGGTTGCCCGGGACCTCGATCTGGCGCAAGCACTCGGGATGGCCGACCATCTCGTCGACGGTGCGGAAGCCCAGGCTCGCCATGACCTCGCGCAACTGCTCGGCAACAAAGAGCATAAAGTGCTCAATGTGCTCGGGCTTGCCGCGGAAGCCGCGACGCAGGCGGCAGTTTTGCGTCGCGATGCCGGCCGGGCAGGTATCCTGCTGGCAGTCGCGCTGCATGAGGCAACCCATGGAGATGAGCGGCATGGTCGCAAAGCCAAACTCCTCGGCGCCCAGCAAGCAGGCGACGGCGACATCGGTGCCGTCCATGAGCTTGCCGTCGGCTTCGAGCACCACGCGCGAGCGCAGGCCGTTTTGCAGCAGCGTCTGCTGGGCCTCGGCAAGGCCAAGCTCCAGCGGCAGACCCGCATGCCAGATAGAGTCGCGCGCAGCGGCACCCGAGCCGCCGTTGTGGCCACTGATCAAGATCTTGTCGGCAGCACCCTTGGCCACACCGGTGGCGATGGTGCCGACGCCGGCCTCGCTGACCAGCTTGACCGACACGCGCGCGCCGGGGTTGGCGTTCTTAAGATCGAAGATCAGCTCGGCCAGGTCCTCGATGGAGTAGATGTCGTGGTGCGGCGGAGGCGAGATCAGGCCGATGCCGGGCGTGGACTGACGGACCTCGGCGATCCAGGGGTAGACCTTCTTGCCGGGCAGGTGGCCACCCTCGCCGGGCTTGGCGCCCTGGGCCATCTTGATCTGAATCTCGAAGGCGCTGCACAGGTAGCGGCTCGTCACGCCAAAGCGTGCACTTGCCACCTGCTTGATCGCGGAGTTCTTGGAATCACCGTTAGCCAGCGGGGTCTCGCGACGCGGATCCTCACCGCCCTCGCCGGAGTTGGAACGGCCGTGCAGGCGGTTCATGGCGATGGCCATGCACTCGTGTGCTTCCTTGCTGATGGAGCCGTACGACATGGCGCCGGTGTTAAAGCGGCGGACGATGTTGAGCGCGGGCTCGACCTCGTCGAGCGAAACCGGCGTGCGGCCGCTGGCATCAAAGTCGAGCAAGTCGCGCAGACGCACGGCACGGCCGGTGCGGTGCAGGCGGGCGCTGTACTCCTTAAAGGTGTCGTAGCTGTCCTCACGGCAGGCGGTCTGCAGCAGGTAGACGGCCTGGGGGTCGATGAGGTGTTCCTCGCCGCCGAGCGGGCGCCACTTGGTCAGGCCCAGCGTGGGCAGCTGATCGGGAGCCGGGCTCTTAAGGATAGCGAGCGCGGCGTCGTAGCGCTCGTTTTGCTCGCGTTCAACGTCCTCGACACCCATACCGCCCACACGGCTCACCGTGCCGGCAAAGTACGCGTTGACGAACTCCGGCGTAAAGCCCACGGCTTCGAAGATCTGCGCCGAATGGTAGCTCTGCACCGTGGAGATGCCCATCTTGGACATGATGGAGACGATGCCCGCCGTCGCGGCCTTGTTGTAGTTGGCGATGCCCTGCTCGGCCGTCACGTCCAGGTCGCCGCGTGCCGCCAGATCGCGGATGCACGCATGTGCGTTGTACGGATAGATGCCGCTCGCGGAGTAGCCCACCAGTGCCGCAAAGTCGTGCGGAGACACGGCGTCGCCGCTCTCCACCACGATGTCGGCAAAGGTACGCACGCCGGCGCGGATCAGGTGGTTATGCACGCAGCCCACAGCGAGCAGCGACGGCACGGGCACCTCGCCCGCAGCGGCACGATCGCTCAACACCACGATGTTCACGCCATCGCGGACCGCAGCCTCAACGTCCTCTGCAAGCTGCTTGAGCGCAGCCTGCAGCGCGCCCTCGCCGGCATCGCGGCGGTAGACGGCACGGAAACGGCGGGTCTTAAAGCCCACGCGGTCGATGGCGCAGATGCGGTCAAACTCTTCCTCGCTCAGCAGCGGACACTCCAAGCGCACCAGCTGGCAGGCCGTGCGGGAATCCTCGAGCAGGTTGCCGTGGTTGCCCAGGTAGAGCGTGGTCGAAGTTACCATATGCTCGCGCAGGGCATCAATCGGAGGATTCGTGACCTGGGCGAACAGCTGATAGAAGTAGTCAAAGAACGAACGCGTCTTCTTGGACAGGCAGGCCAGCGGCGCATCGATGCCCATCGAGGCGAGCGGGGCCTTGCCCTGCTGGGCCATAGGACGCACGACCTCGTCGACGTCATCCCAGTGGTAGCCGAGCTTGGCCATGCGCACAGCGGCGGGCACCTCGGCATCCTCGGCGGGCGCGGGCGCGGCGGGCTCATCGAGCGCGTCGACGGTCAGCGTCTCCTCGGCAATCCAATCACGGTAGGGCTTTTCCTTGGCGTAACGGGCGCGCAGCTCGTCGTTGTAGATCACGCGGCCGCGGGCAAAGTCGACCTCGAGCATCTGACCCGGTCCCAAGCAGCCGCTCGTCAGGATGTTCTCGGGGCGCACCTCGATGGTGCCCACCTCGCTTGCCAGCATAAAGCGGCCGTCGCGCGTCACGTAGTAGCGAGCCGGGCGCAGGCCGTTACGGTCGAGGGCGGCGCCCAGGGTACGGCCGTCGGTAAAGGCGATAGCGGCAGGACCGTCCCACGGCTCCATGAGCATGGACTGGTAGGCGTCGTAGGCGCGGCGCTCCTCGCTCAGGCTATCGTTGTGGTCCCACGGCTCGGGCAGCAGCATGGACGCGGCACGCGTGAGCGGGCGACCGTTCATGACCAAAAACTCAAGCACGTTGTCCAGAATCGCGGAGTCGGAACCCTCGCGGTTGATGATGGGCATCACGCGCTCAAGATCGTGCTGCAGCACGGGGCTGTACAGGTTGGGTTCGCGGGCGCGAATCCAGTTGACGTTGCCCTTGAGGGTATTGATCTCGCCGTTATGGATGATAAAGCGGTTGGGGTGCGCACGCTCCCAGCTGGGCGTGGTGTTGGTGGAGTAGCGCGAGTGGACGAGCGCCACGGCCGTTTTGACGGCGGCGTCGTTGAGGTCGATGAAGAAGCGGCGCATCTGCGTGGCCACAAGCATGCCCTTGTACACGATGGTGCGCGAGCTCATGGAGCACACATAGAAGATCTTGTCGCGCAGGGCAAACTCGGCGTCGGCCTTCTTTTCGATGGTGCGGCGGCACACGTACAGGCGACGCTCGAAGGCATCGCCGGCGGGTGTGTCGTCGGGGCGGCCCAGGAAGGCCTGCAAGATGGTGGGCATGCAGGCGCGGGCCGTCTCGCCCAGGTCGTGCGGGTCGACGGGCACCTCGCGCCAAAAGAGCAGCGGCACGCCGGCTTCGGCGCAGCCCTCCTCAAACACGCGGCGGGCATCCTCTACGCCCTTGTCGTCCTGCGGGAAGAACAGCATGGCCACGCCATAGTCGCCCTCTGCCGGCAGAATCTGGCCGCACTTTTGGGCCTCTTTACGGAAAAAGTGATGCGGAACCTGGAACAGGATGCCGGCGCCGTCGCCGGTGTTCTTCTCGAGTCCCGTACCGCCGCGGTGCTCCAAGTTGACCAGAATGGACAGTGCGTCGTCCAGAATCTGGTGATGGCGCTCGCCGTTGATATCGGCAAGCGCGCCGATGCCACATGCATCGTGGTCGAATTCGGGGCGATAAAGGCCCTGCTGCTGAGCGAAATCTGCCTGCATCGCGATCCTCCCCTAGATATTTAGACAGTCAGTTGAATAGGCATACTAGGAGCATCGCCGGCCTGTTGTGTTTCCCACCCGTTTCGAAACAATCGCGTAACGCACGCCCTACGAGTGGACACCGCCGACCTCAAGGGCGACAACATAGGCCCCAAGTTCGGCCTGCAAGCTCACCGCTTCAAACATCTCAATCCGTAACAGTAAGACCCAATTTCCATCCCTAGTTGTTACAGATCAAGACATTTCAGCAATCCCCTTTCACCATCCTATTCAAATACAACAATTTTGTTAGTCTTGGTTAACTTTTGAGCCTAAAACGGGTATCCTTTGCGGCGTCAAACAAACGGCACGCAGGAGCTCACCATGCTCAACCATCTCAAACAACACTTTGGCTGCCGACGCACCGGTGGTCACGGAGGCCTAGACATTGCACGGCATATCGGCCCCGGGCTGCTCGTGACCGTCGGCTTTATCGATCCGGGGAACTGGGCCTCCAACATGGCCGCCGGCTCGCAGTTTGGCTACGCGCTGTTGTGGATCGTCACGCTGTCCACGATCATGCTCATCGTGCTGCAGCACAACGCGGCGCACTTGGGCATCGCCACGGGCGTCTGCCTTGCCGAGGCCACGACCCGCTTTCTCCCCCGCTTCGTTGGGCGCACGGTGCTCGCCAGTGCCTACCTCGCGACCATCGCCACCGCCATGGCCGAGATCCTGGGCGGCGCGATTGCGCTCCAGATGCTCTTTGGACTGCCCGTGCGCGCCGGCTGCGTCATCGTGGCGGCAGTATCGATGGCGATGCTCATGACGAACTCCTACAAGCGTGCCGAACGCTGGATCATCGCCTTCGTAGGCGTGGTAGGACTCTCGTTTTTGGCTGAGCTTACGCTGGTCAAGGTCGACTGGCCGCAGGCCGCCGCAAGCTGGATCACACCCAGTATGCCCACCGGCTCGGCCGCGATTATCGTAAGTGTCCTAGGCGCGGTCGTTATGCCTCACAACCTCTTCCTGCACTCCGAGGTCATCCAATCCATGCACTTCGAAGGCCAAGGCGAGCAGATTATCGAGGAACGTCTGCGCTACGAGCTCTTCGACACGCTCTTTTCGATGGGCGTGGGCTGGGCGATCAACTCGGCCATGGTCATCCTGGCCGCAACGACCTTCTTTGCGCACGGCATTGTCGTAGACGACCTCGCCGTCGCAGCGGACACGCTCTCCCCCATCTTGGGCCCGGCGAGCTCGACTATCTTTGCGGTGGCACTGCTGTTTGCGGGCATATCGAGTAGTGTGACGGCGGGCATGGCGGCGGGCACCATTTCGGCGGGCATGTTCGACGAGGAATACGACATCCACGACCGACATTCCTCGATCGGGGTAGCGGCCTGTTTCGCCGGCGCAGTGGCGGCGTGTCTGGTCGTCCCAAATCCTTTTGAAGGTCTCATCTGGAGTCAGGCACTGCTGTCGCTCCAGCTGCCGATTACGGTCTTTGTGCTCATACGGCTCACCAGCTCAGCCCGCGTCATGGGCAAATACGCCAACTCGCGCCCGCTCAACGCGCTGCTCGTAGGGATCGGCGTCATCGTGACGATTCTCGACATCGTGCTGCTAACGGGGATGTAATTGGGATGGCGTGGCCGTCCAGATATAACGTCTCAATCTGTAACACGTAAGGCCGTTTTAAACCGTCAGATAAATCAAAAGGGTCCCAGCCGGAATATCCAGCCGGGACCCTTGGACAGAGCTCTGTATGGCTAATCGCCGTGTGTCTACGAGTTACTCCTCGACGAGCTCAAACTGATCGGGACCGACGCCGCAGACCGGGCACACGTAGTCCTCGGGCAGCTCGGGCGTGTCGACCTCAACCTCGTAGCCACAAACGATGCACACGAACTTATACGTCTTCTTCTCCTCAGCCATGATGTTCTCCTCTCGAACGCGACTGGTGATGTACTTCATCTATTAGTATAGATTCTCAATAATATAATGCAAGTATTTTTAAAACATTTCTAGCCTTGATACGAGGGCGCCTTCGGAGGCGTCTTGCCCTTCAGGACCTTATGGTAGTAATCGTAGGTGAGCGGCGTCTCGTCGCTCAGGCGCTCGGCATCCTCGACCTCGCCGATAAACAGTAGATGCGTGCCCACATCCACAGTGTCGATCAAACGGCAGCTAAACAGGGCCGTCGCGTGCTCGGGCACATAGGGCATGCCCAGAGCCGTCTCGCGGGTCTCGTATTTGGCAAACTTGTCATAATCGCTGCTGGTGCGGAACCCAAAGTTACCGATGTAGAGCATATCGGCCGTCTGATCGATCGCGGTCAGCGCGAACGCTTTGGCCGATGCGATGACGCCCGAGGTGACGTTGTCCTTGTTCACGGCAACCGAAATGCGCGGCGGCATGGACGTCACCTGCACCGCCGTATTGATGACGCAGCCGGCGCGCAGCCCGTCTGCCGCAGCGCTCACCACGTACAGACCACTCGGCATGGTAAAGAACGCAGTTTTGTCCATAACGATCACTCCCCTAACCCGGGTTGGTACCTTATGGATGTATGTACCCACAAAAAAGGCGGCGCCCATAACGGACGCCGCCTTTGAGACATATGTG
Source organism: uncultured Collinsella sp. (assembly GCA_958407995.1). Taxonomy (GTDB): domain Bacteria; phylum Actinomycetota; class Coriobacteriia; order Coriobacteriales; family Coriobacteriaceae; genus Collinsella. The sequence continues at coordinate 9,264 of CATYJU010000003.1, read as the reverse complement.
TCAAAACAGCAAGCAAGATGAGACGCCCGCAGTTGCGGTGAAATAGAGACTGAATAGCCCCTCAAACAGGCAAAACGGTCCGTATTACACCGCAACTTATACAGAGCGCCTAGCGGTTGCGCTCCTTAAGGGCACGGTCAATCTCGCGCTGGACATCGCGCTTGGCCATATCCTCGCGCTTGTCGTAGAGCTTCTTGCCGCGACCCAGACCCAGCAGCAGCTTTACGCGGCCGTCGGTATTAAAGTAGAGCTCCAACGGAACCAGCGCATAACCACGGTTGCGAAGTTTGCCGTCAAGAAAGTCGATCTCCTTGCGGTGCAGCAGCAGACGACGCCGACGGTCGGGATCGCGATTCCACACGCCACCATGGCTATAAGGGTGGATATGCAGTCCGACGAGCCAGCACTCGCCGCCACGAATCAGCGCAAAAGTGTCAGTGATCTGACAGGCGCGCTCGCGAATCGACTTGACCTCGGTGCCGCTCAGCTCAATACCGCATTCGAACGTCTCATCGATAAAGTACTCGTGATGCGCCGAGCGATTCTTGGAAATGAGCTTGCGCTCGCGCTTACTGGGCATCGCCGGCCTCCTTGGCGCCATCGGCGTTTGAGCCCGCAGCCTCGCGCTTTGCCTTGCGCTCGGCATTGAGCTCGGCGTCGCTCTCGCGCACCAGTTTGATAATCGCCGCGCAGGCTTCCTCGCCCACCAAGTCGCGAGCACGCACCGTCAGGCGCGTCGCCTCCTGCTTGTCGCCGTCGCTTGCAGCATCGGTCGCGCACATAATCAGGCAGATGGCAATCTCGGCCGAAGGCGAGGTCGGCACGCCTTGCAACGCCAGCTCGCCCATCACGTGCTCGTCGCTCTCCTCGGCGGCATCCGGATAGGTAGTATGGATCTTGTTGAGCAGGCGCGTCGTATGCGCATCGTTGGGCGCCAGGCGCAGCGCCAGACGCGCGCAGCCCACGGCAGCCGAAACGTTCTCGGTCTCGGGCTCCAAGAAGTACTGACCTAGATTGGCGTAAGCGCGGGCGGCGCACTTGCCATCGCTTGCACGCTCCAGCACCGAGAACGAGAGCGATGCCCATTCCTGCTTGTCCTCGAGTGCGCGGAACAGCTCGGCCAAATCCAAGCGATAGTTGCAGTTCATGGGGTCCCAACGCACAGCCTGCATCAGGGCATTACGAGCGCTCACATAATCCTGCTGGCGAATGTAGGCAAACGCCATGTCAGAGTACAGGCGGTCAAACGGCACCTCGACCTGCACGAGCTCGCGTGGATCCTTCTCCACGCGGCGATAGGCCAAGCGCTCAAACTTGCTATCGAAGCTAAAGTATTGACGCTTCTCCTCCGTCTTGCACTCGGCGTCGATATACTCCTCGGCGAGCTCCACCAGACGCTCCAGCAGCGGCGTCGCCGTAGCCAGGTCGCCCTGCGCCAGATAGTTCTCGGCATACGTGATGTCTTGCAAGCTGATGGGCAGATCCATGGCTACTCCTCGATCTGAGCGAAACACGGCAGGCGCCGTATATACGGTCAATACACAAAACCCGGGTCTCTTACGAGGCCCGGGCGTTCAATTTTGGTAGCCCGTACCAGATTCGAACTGGTGATCTCCGCCTTGAGAGGGCGGCGTCCTAAACCGCTAGACGAACGGGCCATATGTAGCAAATGCAATGGCTGGGATGGAGGGAGTCGAACCCCCATTGACGGAACCAGAATCCGCTGTCCTGCCATTAGACGACATCCCAATGACTGCATCGCTGCGCTCGGCTGTGCCTTTGCGCAAGAAAGAAATATACGGGAAGTCTCGCCGTGACGCAAGCCCCAATTTTGACTTTTTTGAAATTCAGTCAAATTGGCCTAATTTAGTCCAACCCGTGAAGGACCTGTGAAGCCAACCGCTGTACGCGAAGGGCAAAACGCCGCGAGCGGTAGCCGTCAACCGTTGGCAGATTCTACCGTGAAAACGATAGCACCAGGCAACACAATCGAAGTATCAATGATCGCGTAGATATCGAGGCGCCATGGACGAAGAGCTTGATTACCTATGGGAGACCCTGGGCCTCGAGATCACTGCCGACCTTTGGCCCGAACGGGACAAAATCCATCCCACACTGCGCCCCGCCATCACGGTGATGCAGGCAAAATACCGCCGTGCATCCTTTTTGATCATGCGAGTGTCATGGCACGCGGGACTCCCCGACCTTAAGCGAATCCAGGCAAGCCTCGTCGAGCTGTCCGGTATGCCGACCGTCATATCCGAGGCGCACCTGGAGCAGCGCCAGCGCGAGCGGCTGCAACAGCAGCGGATTCCCTTTATCTGCCCCGGCGTTCAGGCATATCTGCCCTTTATGGACGAGGAGTACTGGAGCGGTACGCCCAACAAACACGTAAAGGTCTACAAGCCACACGAGTGGGCACAGCTTGAGGACTGAGCCGAGCGAGCCCGCCGATGGAAAACACGTCCCGCCCTGAGCACTCAAAACAGGTCGCACTTTCCGCGGCCTCTACAGCAACGCCTCGGTCCAAGCCGCTTCCCTAAAGCCGGGAATCACAAAGTCGTCGCCCACCAGCAGCGGACGCTTGACCAGCATGCCATCGGTCGCCAGCAGCTCGTAGCACTCCTGATCCGTCATGCCCGCATCCAGACGCGCCTTCAGGCCCAGCTCTCGATATTTCATGCCCGACGAATTAAAGAAGCGCCGCACCGGCAGCCCCGAACGAGCAATCCAGGTCGCAAGCTCATCAGCCGTGGGATTGTCCAAAACGATATCGCGATCGATATACTCTACCCCATGTTCGTCCAGCCATGCCTTGGCCTTCTTACAGGTCGAGCACTTGGGATATTCAACAAACAATACCGCCATGGGATTTCCTTTCTTAGAGAAAACAGGTGTCTGGAAAACTGCACATCGACGACCACTCGCGATTGCAGCCGTTATTGTAGTCAATGTCGAAGCATAGGCAGTCGCGATGTCTCGTCTTAAGGCTAGCGCCTCGCATGGGCGCCGATCGGCCGAGTCACATGGCGCACCAACGCCGCTGCCAGCAATACCAACAGCATGGCGGTGACATAGCCCGCAGCATCGAATCCTAAATCGATAACGTCGAAATGCTTGCCGGGAACAAAGATCTTATGCACCTGGTCGCCAACGGAGCAGGCAGCGCAAAAGAGAAACACGGGCACGCAACGGGAGCATACGCTCCACGGACGCCTGGAAAAGCAAACCACGACCACCGAGGCGAACAATCCTACGAAGAAAAACTCTACGGTATGGGCAACGCGACGGACGTTTGTGCCCGCCCACATGCGAATGGAAGCAAGTCGGCCAGACCGGACATTCGAGGCAGCCGAATCGGTGCCCCCGGTCATTCCGTTCTCCGTCTGGGCTTCACCCGTGGCATCGGCAGCCTGAACGCCCGTAGCCCGGCCCTCCACCACACGCGCGGTGGACTCGCTCAGCAACGACGTCTCCACCGCATTTTGCTCCGTCAGCACCCAGATGCCCGCCAGCGTTGCAGCGAACAGAACAATCGCGGTCCATCCGATTATTTGTTTTACGCGCGCCAAGGGCCAACCTCCTTTTTTGAATATCAGCGAGTGTAGCCCCAAATGGCATCGTCACCGTATCAAAATTTGAATCGCAACAGGAAGCGACAAAGCGACGCAAACCCCTACCCCGCCTCGCGCATCCAGCGATCGAACGTCCCCACGCACACACCCAAGCGCTTTGCTGCTTGGCTACGGGTGATATCGCCTGCCTCATAGCTATCGCGCACCAGTTCAAACTGCGGAGGGCATGGCTTGCGAGGCCGGCCAAACCGCACCCCTCGCGCCCGCGCCGCCGCAATTCCCTCTGCCTGACGCTGATGAATGTTCTCGCGCTCCACCTGCGCCACGTAGCTCAACAGCTGCAGCACAATGTCGGCAATCAGTGTACTCGTCACGTCCGGCGCTTCTCCATCCTTTGCGCGCGTGTCGAGCAGCGGCATATCCAGCACCACGATGGCCGTCCCGCGCTCTTTTGTGATTAGGCGCCATTCCTCGAGTATCTCGCTGTAGTTACGACCCAGGCGATCGATGGACAACACCACCAGCACGTCCCCATCCCCCAGCACGCGCAGCAGATCGCGATATTGCGGACGGTCGAAGTCCTTGCCGCTCGCACGGTCAGCATAAATATTCGCCGACTCCACGCCATAGGCGATCAGCGCATCAAACTGCCGATTAAGGTTCTGATCGCGCGAACTCACCCGCGCATAACCGTACACCGTCGCCATCTCATCCCCGCTTTCTTGTAAACCTGCCAAAAGGGACAGGTTTATTTTGGTAGGTTTTACCTCTCAAATAGCAGGTAAGCGGGCGGCCGAGCAGACGGCAAGGTAGCCACGATTCAAATGCGGAGGGCGGCCCCGAAAGACCGCCCTCCGCTCTCCCGCCACGAGTCGTGATTTGGCTAATGAATAAGCTTAAAGTCCAAGTGCCCGCGCGTGGTATTGACGCGAGAGACCTCGATGATCACACGCTGCCCCAGTTCGTAACGAGTGCCCGTGTCGGCACCCGTCAGCGTAAGCGCGTCCTCGTCGAACTCGAACCACTCGTTGCCCAGGCTCTTAATTGAAACCAGGCCCTCGACCTGCGTCAAATCCAGGCGTACGAACAGGCCCATACTGCTAACCCACGAGACGGTTCCGACATAGCGCTCGCCCAGACGGTCCTCATAGTACTGGGCAATCTTGATCTTTTGCGTCGCATGGCTGGCAGCATCTGCCGCGCGCTCGGCATCGCTGCATGCGCGGCAGATCTGCGGCAGAATGCGCGGCAGCGACTCGCGCCCCTTGCCGATCAGCCGCGGCGTGCGAACCAAGGCGTCCTTGCCGCCGAGCTGCTCATAGGCCAACTGCAGCTTGAGTACGCGATGCACCACCAGATCGGGGTAGCGACGGATGGGACTCGTAAAGTGACAGTAGCACGGCGCGGCGAGCGCAAAGTGGCCCTCGTTGCGCGGCTTGTACAGCGCGCGCTGCATGCTGCGCAGAAGCAGCGTGTTGATGAGCGGTGCGTTGGCCGTACCGGCGGCAGCATCGACTGCAGCCTGCAGTTCATCGGGGCTCCCCAGGGCAATACCGGCAGCACGGCGATCGTCGATGATGCCTAGCTGCGCCAGCGCAACGGCGGCACCGTGCAGGCTATCGGGGCTCGGATCCTCATGCACGCGATAGCAGGCCTCGATATCACGGTCTGCCAGCCACTCTGCAACGCACTCGTTGGCGAGCAGCATGGCTTCCTCGATAAGCGACGTGGCACACGAACGCTCACGCGCCACAATCTGCACGGGCACTCCCTCCTCATCCAATAGAGCGCGAATCTCGGCCGTGTCAAAATCGACTGAGCCGCGGGCGCGACGAATACGACGGCGAAGTTCGGCGAGTTCGTTGGCGGCGACAAGGAAATCGCCGAGGTCGATGTTGTAGCCGCGGGCGGTCTCCTCGCACGCAAGACCGCGCGCAAGCGCTTCCTCGCGCGAGGCCTCAGCAGCCTCAACATCCTCGGTCGCACCCTCCAGCACCCCATACTCCACCGCGCCGGCACGCACCAGCAGCGCCTCGGCGCCGTCATAGTCCATACGCACACGCGAGCGAATCACGCTGGGGTACGGATCGTAATGCCGCACGCGACCCTGCGCATCGAGCTCAATGTCAACGGTAAACGCAAGACGGTCCTCGTCAGGGCGAAGCGAGCACAGGTCACAGGACAGGCGTTCGGGCAGCATGGGAAGCACGCGATCGGCCAGATACACCGATGTCGTACGATGGCGAGCCTCAAGATCGATATGCCCGTCCCAAGCCACATAGTGTGAAACGTCGGCGATATGCACACCCAGCTTGTAGCCACCCTCGGGCGTGCGCTCAAGCGAAATGGCATCGTCAAAGTCGCGCGCGTCGACCGGGTCGATCGTGATGACAAAGCGGTCGCGCAGATCGCGGCGAAGCGGGTCCTTAAGCGCCGCGGACGCATCGAGCGAAAGCCCCTCGGCCTCGTCCAGCGCAGCCTCGGGATAGCTATCGGTATAGCCGTAACGCGCCATCACATACTGAACGCCCAAATCCGGCGCGTCATCTCCGCCAATGCGGCGTTCGATCGTCACGGTGCCCGATTCCAGGCGCGTCGGGTAAGTCAAAATGCGCGCGACAACGGCATCACCCGGGTGAACGCCCAGACGATCCGCCGAGGTATCCTCGGGCAGAATGAAGAAGTCAGCCTTCAGGCGCGAATCGAGCGGCTCGATCACACCGAGCGGACCAGCAGTCTGGTACGTACCCACCACGCTTATGGCTGCGCGCTCAACCACGCCTTCGATCACGGCGCGCCGCTCACCGTGCGGGCTGTTCTTAATGCTCACGGCAACGGTATCGCCATCCATGATCTCGCGCTTACCGCGGCCCATGACCTTGTAGTCGCCGCTCTCGGTTATGACATAGGCACTGTGCTCATGGAGCTGCACGCGCCCGGTCAGGCTCGGACGGCGTTCGCTGCGCACCGGCCCGCGCTTATTGCGAGCTCCACGCTTATGCTTGTTATTGCGCCCCATGGCGCCTCCTTGCTATCGATTGCGAACTCCAAAGAGTCTACCCAAATGATTCGCTTTCCTGCCGTCCACTAGGGATCAAAAAACGGGCCGCCCCATAAGAGACGACCCGTTGGAAGGGGTGAATTCCAGGCATGCCTACACGCGCAGGTAGCGGCGCATGGCGATGGCAGAACCAAAGAGACCGATAATCACGCCGACCAGAATCAGCGCAGCATAGGTCACCAGGTAGTACTGCATCGGCAGGGCAAACGACATCCAGCCGATGCTCTCCTGCAGACGCGGAATCATCAGATTGCGCAGCAGCTCCAGAACACCGATGGAAAGCAGCGAGCCCAAAATGGCCTGCAGTACGCCCTCGGTGATAAACGGGCCGCGAATGAAGCCGTTGCTGGCGCCGACCAGACGCATAATCGCAATCTCACGACGACGCGCCGTGATGGACAGGCGAATCGTGTTGTTGATGAAGATAAATGCGATAAAGGTCAGAAGGCCAACGAGCACCACGGCGGCGATGCGGATGTAGTTGGTCACCTGGAACAGGCGGCTCACTTCCTCCTGGCCGTACAGCACGCTCGCGTTGACGTCGCCGTCATCCGCGATCTTCTGGAAATCGGCATCCTTCTTGAGCTTCTCTGCCGTGCTCTCGACCTTGGACGGATCGTCCATCTCAATTGCAAACGAAGCCGGCAGCGGATTCTGGCCATCGAGCGCGCTCATGGTAGCGTCGGCGTTACCCGACATCTTGCTCGTGTACTCGGCCAGCGCGTCGTCCTTGTCCTTATACGTCACGGACTTGACGTTGCTCCACGTCTTGAGCTCGGCCTCAAAGGCCTGAACATCTGCCTGGTCGGCGTCATCGCTAATAAAGGCGTTGATGACGACCTGATCCTCGACGGTGCCGATCACGGAGTTCAGCATCGCGGAACCCATAATGAACAGGCCGATGATAAACAGCGAAAGGAAAATCGTGATGACGGCGCCGAGCGAGGTGGTCCAGTTACGGAAGAAGTGGCTGATTGCCTCTTTGAGCGAATAGCCCACATTAGTTGGTGCCATAGTTGCCGTAACCTCCCCTCTCCTGGTCGCGGATTACGTGGCCGCCCTCGAGGGCGATCACGCGACGGTGCATGCTATCGACCATCTCGCGGTCGTGCGTAGCGACGATCACGGTGGTACCGGTGCGGTTAATGCGCTCGAGCAGCTTCATGATGCCCAGCGAAATCGCCGGGTCGAGGTTGCCCGTGGGCTCGTCGCAAATCAGCAGCGGCGGGCGGTTGACCATAGCGCGGGCAACGGCCACGCGCTGCTGCTCGCCACCGGAAAGCTGATCGGGCAGCGAGTCCATCTGGTCGGCCAGACCGACCAGACGCAGCACCTCGGGCACCTGGCTGCGAATGACGCCCTTGGGCTTGCCGATGCACTGCAGGGCAAACGCCACGTTTTCGTAGGCGGTCTTTTGCGGCAGGAGCTTAAAGTCCTGGAACACGGCGCCGATCTGGCGACGCAGGAACGGAACCTTGCGGTTCTTGATCTTCATAAGGTCCTGACCGGCGACCAAAATGCGGCCGCTCGTGGGCTTGACGTCGCGGTTGAGCGTCGACAGCAGCGTGGTCTTGCCCGAGCCGGAGTGACCGACCAAGAAGACAAACTCGCCCGGATAGATCTCGATGTTAATGTCGTCGAGCGCGGGCTTGTTGGGCTGCGCCGGGTAGATCTTGGTGACGTGCTCCATAAGGATGACGGGCTCGACACCGGCCTGCTTGGCCATCTTCTTGCGGCTAGCCTGCGGATCGATGGGCGCAAACACCGACGTGAAGTCGGGGTTGTTGAGCGCGTTGTCGAGGCTTGCGACCTCGGCGGCCTGATCGCGCTCGACCACGGGAGCCGCAGACTGCGTGGGGTCGGGAATGCCGGCAAAAAGACCGGACTGCGCGGGCTGCGGCGCGGGAGCTGCAGGGGCCATGGGATCGGGGATGCCGGCCATGGTAGGCTGCGGCGTGGCGGCGCTCATCTGAGGCTGAGCCACACGGGCGGTCACCGTCTGAACGGGCTCAAAGCCAGCCGTGCCGGAAAGCGCAACATCGTTGTTGGGGTTGTAGGCAAAGGGATCTGCCGCCGGCTGTGCCTGATCTGCCGGCTGTGCGGGGATCGGGCTAAACAGCTGATCCTCTGAATCCGGAGTGGCGAAACGATTGCCCGCGACGCTCGGCTGCGTCTTGGGGGCTTCATCGCCCGCACCGGAGGTACGGAAGTGGTTACCCACTGGTGCTCCTTATCGTCGTGCGTTTAAACTACATGAGCGCTTTATATTTTAGCAGTATTAGCTTTGCTGCACATAAGAAGCATGGCGGGGCCTGGTCCCTCCGGCCGCGCACAGGGTTACCTCCCAAATCGTCCTCGGACATGTCGGAGCCTCCGCTGCGCACTACGTGCGGCGGGGGCTCCTCCGTCCTGCGGAAAGATTTGGAAAGTAACCCTGTGTCCGGCCTGCGATAACTAAGGGGTCGCTGCGTTTTACTTGAGTGCAGCAGCGCCGTGCTTGGGGGCTGAATTGCACTTTGTTGGGATGGGCCCGTTTCCCGGAGGAAGCCCTTACTTGGTGCGGGCCTAATTTGTAATATGAGAAAGCCATTGTCAATAGGCATGTTCGTTCGAGCCCGGTTTGAAACC
>CATYJU010000002.1 GCA_958407995.1 uncultured Collinsella sp. | reverse complement strand
TTCAAACCGGGCTCGAACGAACATGCCTATTGACAATGGCTTTCTCATATTAAAATAGGGCAGAGTCGCTTGCGCAAGTCCGCCCCTAAAACCGTGAAGGTTTTGCTATCTGCAGGCTATTCTACCAACCCGAGCGATTCTGTCAACCTGCGAAGGAACTCGAGCGCGGAGCGAGCTGCGGCGTCGGGCCCCTTGTCGGGCAGCGCCTCGGTTTCGCCGTCGGCCCTGGCGAACATCTCGGCGAGCTCGGATGCGGCGCGCGAGCGCGAGGAGCCCTCGGGTACCAAGCCGGAGTGCGCCGCGAGCACGGTCGCGACCTCCTGCATGGCCGTATTCCCCATCCACTTCCTCCTGGTCGCCTTGGGAATCCCACGGCGGCGACCCTTCGGGAGACGCCGCTGGACGCCGAGCCCCGGGCGGCGCCCCTCTCGGCGAAGCAGTTGATCAGGCACGAGCCGTGCGCGGCGCAGTTGCGGACGGACTTCACGCGCTTGAGGTCGTAGTGGGAGGCCTCGAGGCGCCTGTCGCCCCATCGCCTGGCGCAGAAGCGCACGAAGTCGATGAGGGTGCCGAACGAGGTGAGCTCAAGGAAGGCCCAGGCAGGCATGTCGCCGGAGTACTTCGCGTAGAGGCTCGAGCTGTAGGGGCTGCGGCCGCTCATCTTGAGCTCGCGCAGGCGGTACTCCCTGTTTGCAGTGGTAAGCGATGCCATGTAGTCGGCCACGATGGCGTAGCCGTCCTCTCCGCGGTCCTCCATCTCGCGAAGCAGTGTCACCTTCTGGAAATGCTCGATGTCGAGCGTCATGCCGAGCAGGGCGTGGCGCAGCTCCTGGTCGAGCGCCGCGAGCAGGCGCAGCTGGCCGAAGTCGAGGTCTACGTAGCGGCCGTCGCGCGGGCCTCCCTCGTATTTCGAGAAGAGTTTGCGGTAGGATGCGAGCTTGAAGAAGTTGCACTTGTCGCGCAGGTAGTCCGCGGTCTCTTCCTCGGAACACAGCTCGAAGGCTAAGCCCTTCTGCTTGAGGTGCTCTATCTGCTGCTCGATCGTGAGGATGGGCTTCCTATCGTGGGGTTCGGCCATGCTCGTTCTCCTGTCATAAAAAGTATTGCCTATTTTACCAGCATGTTCTCGACATTCGGCGGAGGCCTCATCGTCGACTCATGGGCAAGCCGCCTGATACGACTCCCTTTCCCTGCCAGCAGCGCAGTCGCCTGACCTGCGGCTTTGGAATCGTGTTGGAAGCCGCCCGCGACCAATCATTTGCAGTTGTTGCGAGTGGCTTGCGCGTGATGCTGCGGTTGAGTTTCAGAAACGGGCGATTCCGCCCAATCGGGCACCCGAATCACGGTCGGAAGCTCCTTTGGGACAAAAACAAAAACTCAAAGCCCTGAGTTTGAAAAAAGTTTTTGAGGTTGTCCCAAATTTTGTCCCCGAAGCCGACGAAACGCAACATCGCGTCATTCGGTGGCACGCGTTCCGTGTCGATGCCGAAAACTGGGTGTAACTGGAGTGACGGGACGGCAGAACCGACGCCATCGAGTGGGAATAGAACAGACGTTCGATAAAAAATATAGTATCAGATAGCGGGCACGGTTTCAATTGAATCCGTGCCCGCTGCTGTATGCGTGTCCTTGCATGCCCAATATGCGCCGTAAAAGCCGTCTTCTTCGACGTCAAAGTGAATGCGCTTCGTTTTTGCCTCTCAAAATCTTATTTTCACGATTTGCATTTTCATCCCGTTGTCACCGACCCTTGCGAGAAACCGGAAAAAGCCGCTGACAGAAGGGTCTCTCAAATCGTTGTAGCCCAGCATATAGCCGCGACTTGTGACCTGCAGACGGCTGTCCCACGTGCCGATTTCCTTGGCGGCATCCGAAACCGCAAAATATGCCCCCACATCCTTGATTTTTGCAGTCTTAAGCCATGTTTTTGCGATCATCTTTACCGCCGTCCGATTGGCAGCATCAAAGACCAGCACACTGCCGGGGAAAGCGTCCGCCATCCCCCGCACCAGTTCCCGGACCTGCTGGGTCAGAAAGTAATAGAACACCCCGGAGGCAAAGAACACCGCCCAGCGGGAGGCATCGATTTTGCTAAACCATGCGGTGTCTTTCAGGTCGCAGGGGATATTTTGCTCTCGATCCCCGGCGGGCAGTAGCTGCTGCCGCAAGGCAATCACATCCGGGAAGTCCAGATTGTAGATCTTGCATCTACCGTTGTCGCAGGTTCTGCCGGTGTTGTCCAGCCCGCAGCCCAGATTGACTACCGCCGCATTGGGGTGGCCTTTCAGGTAATCCTGCACCTCGAAAGCAAGATCACTCTGCCGTGTGGCCACCTCCAGCGCACCAAAGCGCTGCATCAGGCTGCGGGAGTTTTTCTCTGCCTCTGAAAAGTCGTAGTCGATCTGGTCGAGCAGACGAACCGCTGTTTCATCCCTGTAAAGGTTCGGGTACAACTCCGTACACAGCTTCCGGGAATACAGCGGGAGGATCAGCGTCTCCTGCACGGTGTTTTTCTCAATTTTACATTTCATAGGTTTCTTCCTCAGTGAATAAAAACTGTCATAATTGCCGCCAGCATAGCTGTTATGACCGTCATGCCTATCGCCATGTGCAGGATGGATGCAAAAATGCCCGTGCTTGATACCCCTACTTCCGCGCCGTGACGCAGAGCCACTTTTTCTTTTTGTGTATCTGCACCTCGTGAAAACCCGCCTGCTCCAGACATGCCTTTAATTCAATGTCCTTGTAGATGGTCATGCCGCCGATGATCTGCGTCCACCTCTCGTCCTTGTCCGTATCGCCATTGCTCTCGTTGCAGATAAGAATTGTCCCGCCTGGCTTCAGCGTCCGCCAGGCCTCACGGAAGCATCGGGGCAAATCAGGCCAAAAATAGACGGTTTCAAAGGCCGTGGCAGCATCGAAGTAGCTATCCTCAAACACCATTTCCGCCACACTGCCTTGCAGAACGGCGCAACGCCCCTCCTGAATTGCAGTTCGGTTGAGCTTTCTAGCCTTCTCCACGCTGACGGGTGAATAGTCGATGCCCTTGACGATGCCATGCGGGTATTTTTTCAGCAGCCGTTTTATGTTCGCCCCGCCTCCGCAGCCGCAATCCAGCACCTTGGCGTTTGGCGCAAGTCGTAGAAATCGAAGCCCCCACCGCGACACAGGGCTGTGGCCCAGATTCATCATGGCAACCATAAGTTTTCCGCCGAGGCCCACGGGCTTGCGGGTGTTTTCAAAGAACGACATCTGGCCCCTCCGATTTCGTGCATTCCGCATAGGTCAACGGGAACGAGGCCTTCAGCACCGCGCTTTTCTGCACCGCCCAGCCGTTTTGACGCAGGAAACGTAGGTATTCCTCGCTTGTCCACCTGCTGTGGAGGGGGAATCCCGCCATACTCATGAAAAAGGCTTTTGCCTTGCCGGAAACCGAGTTCCCCGCGTGGGTGAAGGTTGGCGCGATGAGCACGCCGTCGTCCTTCAACACCCGCCTGATTTCTTGCAGGGCCTTTTCCGGATGCGGCACTATGTGAAGCGCGTTGGACACGATCACCACTTCGAAGGACTTCCGTGCATAGGGCAGGCGGAACATATCTTGTACGGAAAAGTGCAGCTTTGCGGATTGATGGTCCCGCTTTGCTTCAAGGATCATCTTTGCAGAAGCGTCCGTAGCCTCGATGTGCGCCGCCGCATTCACGATGCTCTTTGCGATAAGCCCCGTGCCGGTGACAACCTCCAGTACGGTTTTTGCTTTCACTACCGGCCGGATCAGCCCATACATCTTCTCATACGCCGCCCGGTCGTTTCGCATGAAACGGTCATACCGACCGGCATTCTTGTCCCAGAAACCCTCGCGTTCGTGCATGGCTATCGCCCCCAAATAGTTAGAGCTATCTAACTATAACACACGAATCATGCAGTAAGTTAAGGCTAACCTTATTTTCTTGGCCAAGACGCATCTCTTCGGTTTTCGCTTATAACGGTGTGAGTCAGATACTAAGCTGGAGCTGAAGAAGGGGCTTGGCGGGCAGGTAGGTCGATACCGGTTCCCGGAACGGTGATCCAGCCAATTACACCAGGGCTCTAGTCATTGAGTGGGAATAGAAAATTCCTTAGTTATGGGGGTATAAATTTGATTCCCTTTAGGATAAACCCCCATGACTATATGAATTGATCTGCTGACTTCAATGAAGATTGGAGGGTAACGGCCAGGGGTGACGGCCCAGCGAGTGTTATTTTGCGAGCTATACGCATTGAAAGCGGCCTTTCGTGGTATAAACTACTTGCCGGAAGCCGCGGCTTTCAGAGTATGGCTTACGTGTACGTTTAACCTCCGTGGGCGACGGGGTGCCGCAAGGCGTAGAATATCGCCCACCTGTAGGGGCCTGCAGCGATGCGGGCCCCGTTTCGTATGAAGGGGGCGAACCGGTGAAGATTGTATCCATCTCCCAGGACTTCTTCGACCTCGTCGAGGGCGACCGCGAGCTCATGCTTAAGCACAATCGCCCCTGCATCGTGGTGGTGAGGCTGCGTTTCCGCGGAAAGCGCAGGGACTTCGCCGTGCCGCTGCGTTCTAACATCGCCCCCAACGTGCCCAAAGACCAATACTTTGCACTGCCACCCCGCCCCACGACGCGCCCCGGCTGCCGCCACGGCATCCACTACATCAAGATGTTCCCCATAACCAAGGCCTACCAGCGCCGCTTCAGGACCGAGGGCTCGGCCTACTACGAGACGCTCCAGCGCATCATCGACGGCAACACCAAGCGCATTGTCTCCGAGTGCCAGGCATACCTCGACCGCTACGAGCGCGAGGGAAGGCCTCGCTTTGCCGTCGACATCGACCGCATCGTGGGGCTGCTGGAGGGCGAGAAGTAGGGCACCTCGGCTCAGTCTCGAGTCATGCGGCGTCGCTCCACATTTTTGAACGCCGCGTGTGCGTCCCAAATACTTGAGAAACAAGCTGTGAAGTGCAGTGGCGCGCCCGTGCCCGTGCATAGCCGTCACCGTCAGCGTCTACGCGGCGTCGGCTTCAAGTGGAACTGACGCCGCCGCTGTATATGGTTTGCCTTGCTGCGAATGGCGATCAACGCCCGCGATGCTTCTGCTTGCGCTTCAACTTTCGCTGCTCGAAGCGCGTCTCCGCCTCATCCGCGCGACGCTGACTTCTTGCTTGAGCCGACTCCCGCTTCATCGCTTCCCGCTGTGCCGCGAGCGCCTGTTGTGCCTTGGTGCTCACCGCGGGCCGTTTAAGGGCTTTCGCTGCCTCGCGAGCGCGCCGCTTGGGGTTCTTCGCGGGTTTGCTTGTTTCAGTGGCCTCGTCACCGAAGAACGCGAACTTCGCCCATTTGCTTGTAACGAATTGCAGGATTTCCTCATTGGACGGTTCTGCGCCGAAGACGATGCGGGCGACGCCATACCTTCCGCCCTCGACGAGCTCCGCCAGCCCGACCCAGAATTGACCGTCGTGATATGACGATGAGCAGCAAGTCGTTGATAGCCGCCCTGCGAAGCTAGTTGCCTTGTTCGCAGCCGGGCCGCAGGCCGCACCTACGCTCGAGCTCTGCCACGAGGGCATCGTTGTCGGTCACCGAGACGATGGCGTCGCCGTCGTAGGGCGCCTCGATATAGACGCGGTCGAGCGAGTTGGCCGTCCCCGCCCAGAGCGTCCTGGTGCGCCCTACGCCCCGCACGTGGGCGTAGGGTATCACCGAACGCATCCCAGCGTACACGACGACGAGGCGGTCGCCGTAGAGCTCGAGGCGGTTGCTGCGGACGGGAAGGGCGGCCAGGGCCACGAGGGCCGGGACGGGCAGCAGCGCGAGCCAGCCCCATAGGAGCGCGGGACTCGAGCTCAGGAAACACGCGATACACGCCGCGGATAAACCGCCCGCCACAATCACCATGGCCGCTATGAACCACGGGTCTGTCCTGCCGGGGAACACCCGCTCCGGCCGCTCGCCCTTCTCGCCCATTACGGCCTCCCCTCCCGACGCCCTCCCTAGCGGAGCGTGGGGCCGGAGAGTGCCTTGAACCCGTCGCCGACCATCTCGCCCCCCCGTTCCGTGGGCCTTCTGTAGCGGTGTGTACCCCCGACTGTTCGACGGATGTCGTACGATTGAACGTTTTTCGAACTTTTTTAAGATGGGTGCGGCAGGATCGAGCAGATTGTTCGCGCGAGAGGCTCCCCGCCGCCGCGCCCGGTCTCGGGTTCGATGCATCGACATCCGTCTCAGGTGGTGTCTCCGCTGCGCGACATTGCAGGGGGCAAAGCCGAGATGCCATGGGGCGCGCCGAGGCTTTGCCCACGGGGCGAAGATTCTAGGGGTCCGACGTGGCCCGGAGGGAGACGGACATGCAAGCGCTTATGACCGAGGAGCTGGCCGAGTGCCTGCCGCCGCTGTACGCGACCGAGGGAGGGGCACTCGCCCTCGACCTCACAAACCCGGAAGGCGAGGACTACCTTGACCTCTGGTGCTCGCTTACCATCGACCTTTCGGGTGGCCCCTTCGCCTCCACGTGGCGCATTCACACTTGTGCCCGGCATCATGGACATGGGCGTCGCCAAGTCGGCCGACGGGGCGCAAGCCCCTGTTGACTCAACGTTCGACGAGATAAACCGCATGTTCTCAAAGCTCGGCTTTATCGATTACAATTCACGCCTCGCGCAAGGGCCGTTCTACTCCCCAAACCTAATCTGCCTGTCGCACGCATCGAGGCGACGGGGCGGCGCCTTCTCGCGTGAGTCAATTCCTGTTTTACTGGTGCGGATCCCAACATGCCCTTATGCATGGTGCTCTGCCGCTTTCGAAACTTCAAAACCATTCGATTTTCGAAACTGAGTGGGAATAAGTTATCGGTACGCTTTTTTATAAAATGTAAAAAAGTACCCCCATAACTGATGAAATGGACGCTGAGAAAAAGGGGTGCATCTTGCGTATATACCGACGTGAAGATCTACCTCTATCTTGCATCGCGCGGGTACGAGCTTTCTGTGGGCCGTATTGGGAAGCTCGAGTGTGAGTTCATCGCTCGTAGGCGCAATGCTTACGCCTACATCCAGGTCTCTATGTCGATTGCCGACAGAGGCGTCGAGGAGCGCGAGTACAGGCCGTTCGGCCACATCAGGGATGGGTATCCGCGCTACTTGTTCACGCTTGATCCTCTATTGCAGGAGAGGGATGGCGTCAGGCACCTTAACATGGCGTCGTTTATGCAAGATGGCGGTGATCTTATTTGAGTGGTGGCCAGATCCCTTTGCTCCCAAGTGTGCAAACAGCGCGGGTATCAAATGAGGACCATTGCCTCACGTAGAATCGATAGATTGAGAACTTGTTTTGATGTTGACAGGCTTTTGACCAGTGGCTCCTATTACTAAGTGGGAGTAGCTGAAACGAGGCGATTGATTAACTCCATTCGTTTTGGTTACAAGAAAACATGCTGCGCGCCTGCAGCATGAAGGAGAGGGAATCCTATGAATATCGTTGTATTGAGTGGTAGTCCGCGTAAGGGCGCCAATACCGACACCATGGTCGAGGCGTTTGCCGAGACTGCGCGTGAGGGCGGCAATACGGTCGAGGTCGTCCGCGTTGCCAGCAAAAAGATTGCCGGCTGCTTGGGATGCCAGTACTGCTTCGCCCATGAGGGCGTCTGCGTGCAGAAGGATGACATGGCCGGTGTGATCGAGTCGCTGAAAGACGCAGATATGGTCGTCTTCGCCTCGCCTATCTACTGGTTCGATATCACCGCGCAGGAAAAGGCCGCCATCGACCGTCTGTACGCCTTCGGTGCCACGGGATTTCCGTTCACCAAGACGGCTCTTTTGCTCGATAGTCACAGCGAGGGTGTCTATGACGCGGCGATCGCCATGTACAAGTCAACCTGCGCATACTGCAAGTGGGGGGACCAGGGCATTGTCACCATCAGCGGTATGACCGAGCGCGACAGCATGGCATCGTCGCCCAAGTTGGAAGGGGTGCGAGAGCTCGCCCGCAAGCTCGCCTAAGGACAAGAGGAGCGCATGGCAATCAGCGTTGGCGGAAATGCTTGCCATCCTTACCAAGAGGAATGCTGATTGCCATGCGTTGATGCTTCTGCGGACAATTCCAGCGTGCTAAAACGCCTTCTCGTTCAAGAATTCCCTGAACGCGGGGATGTCAAAGCCAACGAGACCACGCCCCCGCTCTCCGATGACGCCGTCCTCGAGGAGGCGGCGCTTGTATTGGCTTGCGTAGTTGCTGGCGACGTCCATGCGTTTGGCTATCTCCGAGACCCTGCTGGGGCCAGAATCGGGCAGCATCGCGAGCAAAAACTCAATGTCTTTATCGGAAAGCTCCCGATAGGTCGTTTCGAGAATTCGTTCGCGCAGCTCCATGCGGGCAAGCAGAGAACCCTGCTGTACATCAGGTGCACTGATTTTGGGCGAGTTCTCCGAAACATCCCATGTGCGATATCCGACGAGCTGCATCATATAGGGAAATCCGTCGACGGCCTTCACGGCATCCTCGAGCGCTTCTGGCGTGATTGAGCGGCCTCCGGCCTCAACGGTTTTGCGGAATGCGTTTGCAATTTCAACGTCAGTGATTCGTCCCAACTGATGATATTGGGAACGCCTGAGGAACGAGACGGAATCGTTACGCAGCAACGCCGATACTTTGTAGGGCAGTCCTGCCATGAGTAGGGCAACTTTTTTACCTTCGCGTACAAAGTGCTGGTAAACAGAGGCAAATTGAAGCATTTCTTCGAGATCGACGGTGACTTCATCGATGGTGATGAGAAGTCCGATGTCATGTTTTTCGAGTTGCTTAAAGATGCCATTCATGCGCGTGCGCCAGTTGCCCTGAGCCTCTTGAGCATATGTCCAATCGATGCCCACTGGGCCAATTTGAACACCGTTTATGCGCGCGTGAGGCTGTGAGAGGTAGCTATCTGCGGCTTCTTTGGTTCGCTCGATAATATCTTCGAGCATGCCTGGCATGGCGGAGACATTTGCTGCGATCCAGCCGTGCTCAAGCGCCGTTTCTGAAAGGAGCGAGAGAAGCGCCGTCTTGCCCGTTCCCCTTGCGCCAGTAAAAATGGTCGACAGGTTGGGATCTCCCGGGCCGTTGATAAAGCCACGGTTGATGTCACGCAGGATATGCTCGCGACCCGCTAGAAAGGGAGGGACGCTTCCGAACGTCGGGGTAAAGGGGTTCTTGCTGTACTCCATGGTAGCTCCTTTGCAAGTTTTGCTAATTTTTGCAAGTTTTGCTAACTTTTGCAAGTTTTGCTAACGACTGACCAAAGGGCATCGAAGCAGTGACGCTGACATTTTTTACGCAGAAAAATAAGCAGAAATCAATTTATCTGCGTTAAAAAATAGTTGAGAAGAAAAACGACGAGTCCCGGGCGCAATGCCGTTGCGTTCCGGGCCTCGTCGCTTTGCGAAGTATCTAACGATCTCGTTGCCGTGGTACCTAGTCAAACAAACTCGGCATGTCGTTTTCCTTCATGAGGGCACCGGCGGAGGGCAGGCTCTGCGCGGTAAACTTCTCGGCCGAGACACCGGCGCCGAGGATGTCCTCGGTCGTGCCGACGGTGGTGACCGAGCGGCCTTTCTTGGTCGTGAAAGCCTGGACGCCCTGCGTGTTGGTGGTCGTCTTGGTCTTGAGCAGCGACGTGTTGAAGTTCATCAGGCGGTAGTCGCTCGAGACCAGCGCGAGGTCGCGGTCTTCCTTGAGCACCTGGGCATACAGCAGCTTGCTGCCGCTGTAGATTGCGTTCTTCAGACGCTTGCGGTTGGTCTTGGTGACGTATCCGGCAAGTGCGACGCGGACCACGCGGCCGTTCTCAAAGACAAACAGCACGTCGGCCTTGTAATCCTCGGGGTCGATGACCCAGATGACGTTCTCGTCGGGTTCCATCTCAAGATCGGTGGGCAGGTACGAGCCCAGCTGGGCCGACTTGGTGTCCTCAAACGCCGCAACCTTGCACTTGTACACCTGGCTCTTGTTGGTAAAGACCAGCAGCTCGTGCGTGTTGGAGGACGGGAACTCGATAAAGGGTTTGTCGCCGTCCTTGTACTTGAGCGTGGTCGCCTTCTTGAGCACTCGGTCGGTCATCTTCTTAAGGTAGCCGTCGCGCGAGAGCATGATGGTGACCGGGTACTTCTCGACCTCGGGCTCCAAGCTTACCTCGATGACCTCATGGGGCTCAATCCTGCCCGTGCGGCGCGGCATCACGTACTTCTTGTTGACTGCGGCCAGCTCGTCGCTGATGACTTTCTTGATGTTCTCCTCGCTGGAGAGGATCTCCTCAAGCTCGGCAATCTCGCCCTCGAGCTTGGCAATGTCCTTGGTGCGATTGAGGATGTACTCCTCGTTGATGTTGCGGAGCTTGAGCTCGGCAACAAACTCTGCCTGGGTCTCGTCGATGTCGAAACCCTTCATAAGGTTGGGTACGACCTCGGCCTCGAGCTTGGTGCCGCGGATGATGGCGATCGCCTTGTCGATGTCGAGCAAGATCGCCTCGAGGCCGTGCAGCAGGTGCAGGCGCTCGGACTTTTTGCCCAGGTCAAAGTTAATGCGGCGACGCGTGGACTCAATACGCCACTTGACCCACTCGTGCAGGATCTGGCGCACGCCCATAACGCGAGGGTAACCATCGACCAGCACGTTGAAGTTGCACGAGAACGAATCCTGCAGCGTGGTCGAGCGATAGAGCTTGGCCATGAGCTTGTCGGGGTCGACACCGCGCTTAAGGTCGATGGCGATGCGCAGACCCGAAAGGTCGGTCTCGTCGCGGATGTCGGCGATCTCCTTGACCTTGCCCTCCTTGGAGAGCTTGACGATGCGCTCGATGATGACATCGGTCTTGGTGGTGTAGGGGATCTCGTACACCTCGATGATGCGCTCTTCGGGAATCCAGCGCCAGCGGGAGCGGATCTGGAAGCTGCCCAGGCCGGTCTCGATAATCTTTTCCATCTCCTCGCGGCGGTAGATAATTTCACCGCCGGTCGAGAAGTCGGGCATGGGCATGTACTCGAGCAGGTCGCAGTCGGGATCCTTGAGGTAGTGCATCGTGGCGGTGCAGACCTCGTTGAGGTTAAAGCCGCAGATGTCGGACGCCATGGCGACGCCGATGCCCTTGTTGGCCGAGACGAGGATGTTGGGGAACGTGGTGGGCAGCAGGCGCGGCTCCTTCATGGCGCCGTCGTAGCTGTCAACGAAGTCGACCGGGTCCTTGTCGATGTCCTTGAAGATCTCGGCGCTGATGGGGGAGAGCTTGGCCTCGGTATAACGTGAGGCGGCGTAGCTCAGGTCGCCCGAATAGTACTTGCCAAAGTTGCCCTTCGACTCCACGAAGGGGGCGAGCAACGCCTCGTTGCCGGTGGCCAGGCGCACCATCGTCTCGTAGATCGCGGCGTCGCCGTGCGGGTTGAGCTTCATGGTCTGGCCCACGATGTTGGCGCTCTTCTGGCGCTCGCCCTTGAGCAGACCCATCTTGTACATGGTGTAGAGCAGCTTGCGGTGCGAGGGCTTAAAGCCGTCAATCTCGGGGAACGCACGCGAGACGTTGACGCTCATAGCGTAGGGCATGTAGTTGACCTCGAGCGTCTGCGTGATCGGCTGATCGGTGACCTCGGAGTGCAGGCCGATGACGTTCTCGGCGTTGACCTGCTTTTTCTTGGGCTGGTTCTTCGTCTTCTTCTTTGCCACGATTTCCTCTTGAACTTCTTATGGGCCGTCGTTATCGATTTGCTGCTACTGCAGGTCCAGCTGGTCCAGGTATTCCTTGCCGTGCTCGGAGATGTGACGCTTGCGGCCCGTCTCGTCGTTGCCCAGCAACAGGTTGAACATGGTCTCCATCTTGGTGACGTCCTCGGGTTCTACCTTGATCAGGCGGCGCGTCTCGGGGTTCATGGTGGTGAGCCACATCATGTCCGGATCGTTCTCACCAAGACCCTTGGAGCGGTTGATCGAGCACTTCTGGTCGCCAATCTCCTTGAGGATGCCGTTCTTCTCGAGCTCGGTGTAGGCAAAGTAGGTCTTCTCTTTGCAGTTGATCTCGTAGAGCGGCGACTCGGCGATATACACGTAGCCCTCGTCGATAAGCGTGGGCACCAGGCGATAGAGCATGGTGAGCACAAGCGTGCGGATGTGATAACCGTCGACGTCGGCGTCCGTACAGATAATGACCTTGTTCCAGTTGAGGTTGTCCAGGTCGAAGGCGCCAAGGTTCTTGATACGCTTGTCCTTGATCTCCACACCGCAGCCCAGCACGCGCATGAGGTCCATGATGATGTCGGACTTAAAGATGCGCGGGTAGTCCTCCTTCAGGCAGTTGAGGATCTTACCGCGAACGGGCATAACGCCCTGGAACTCGGCATCGCGCGAGGTGCGGATGGCGCCTGCTGCCGAGTCGCCCTCTACGATGTAGATCTCGCGACGGTCCTTGTCTTTGGAGCGGCAGTCGATGAACTTCTGCACGCGGTTGGCCATGTCGGTCTTCTGTTGCAGATTGGTCTTGATGCTCTGGCGCGTCTTCTCGGCGTTCTCGCGCGAGCGCTTGTTGATGAGCACCTGCTCCATGATCTTGTTGGCGGCGTCTTTGTTCTCGATCAGATAGGTCGAGAGGCGCTCCTTAAAGAATGCCGTCATCGCCTGCTGGATAAAGCGGTTATTGATGGCCTTCTTAGTCTGGTTTTCGTAGGACGTCTGGGTGGAGAAGCAGTTGGTCACCAGCACCAGACAGTCCTGGACGTCCTGCCACTTAATGCCGCTCTCGTTTTTGTTGTACTTGCCCTGTTGCTTGATGTAGGCATCGATGGCGCTGGTCAGAGCACTACGGGCGGCCTTTTCGGGCGAACCGCCGTTCTCGAGCCATGACGAGTTGTGGTAGTACTCCTGCATCATGAAGGTGCGCGAGAAGCACATGCACGCGGTGATCTTGACGTTGTAGTCGGGCAGGTCCTCGCGGTCGCGACCGCGGCGGTCGGCCTCGATAAAGAAGGGCTCGGTGAGGTAGTCGGCACCGACCTTCTCGAGCACATAGTCCTCGATGCCCTTGGGGTAGCAAAAGTCCTCTTCGGAAAACTCGCCATCGTCGCCCTCGATGCGCAGGCGGAAGGTAACGTTGGCGTTGACCACGGCCTGGCGGCGCATGGTCTCGCGATACCAATCGTGGGGGATGCTGATGGAGGTGAAGACCTCAAGATCGGGGCGCCACTTGATGGTGGTGCCGGTGCGGTTCTCGTCGCTGGGCTCAATCTCGAGCGCCTTCTTTTTGGCGCCGACGACCTTACCCTTCTTAAAGTGCAGAGAGTATTTGTTACCGTCACGCCAAACCGTGACGTCCATGTACTCAGAAGCGTACTGGGTCGCGCAGGAGCCCAGGCCGTTGGTGCCGAGCGAGAAGTCGTAGTCGCCGCCCTGGTTGTTGTTGTATTTGCCGCCGGCGTAGAGCTCGCAAAAGACGAGCTCCCAGTTAAAGCGCTTCTCGGAGGGGTTCCAGTCGAGCGGGCAGCCGCGGCCGTTGTCCTCTACCTGGATGGAGCCATCGCGAAAGGCGGTAAGGGTGATGAGCTTGCCGTAGCCCTGGCGCGCCTCGTCAACGGCGTTGGACAGGATCTCGAAGGCGGCATGCGCGCAACCGTCGAGTCCGTCCGAGCCAAAGATGACGGCGGGGCGCAGGCGTACGCGCTCCTCGTCCTTGAGCTGACGAATACTGTCGTTACCATAGTTTGCGGTGTTTTTTGCCATACTCGCTCTCTCGGTGCTCCTTTGCTGCGTTTAAGTCATATAGATAGTCAAGGTAGCATAGCCCAGCCCATAGGCGATTCCACCTAACACGAAATCCATCGAACAATCGTTCGGAGTTCGATGGAGATTCGTTTACTCGGACAAAACCGAGTCGGTTCTGTCCGAGTAAGTTTGAAGGCGGCTGGAGGCGCCCTACCTTGTTTGCGGATGGATCGAATCGAACATTGGGACAAGCGTCTCGTTTTATGGGCCACGGGCGTGCGTGTGCGAGTCCCTTTGGCCCATAAGGAACGCTGGCGGGTCGTTATTTGGGCCGTGGGTCACTTCGCCCGCGCCGTGTTTCGTCATACGCTCATAGTGGAAGCCGGTGCCACGGGGCCGACTTGGGGCTCGGGCAACGGATGAGCTGCAAGCCGAAAGGAGCGGTGAGGATGATGAAGCCCATGACGAAGAAGCTGCTGTTAGGAATTCCCACCGTGACGCTTTCGGCCGTGCTGGCATGTACGGCGGCCGGCTGCGGCGGTAATGCGCCGAGTGGCTCGGGCGGGAGCGCACCTGTGCAGGAGAAGGCCGAGAAGCCCAAGGCCTATGAGTCGCAGACGGTCGAGGTGGCAGGCATTACCTATGAGTCGGTGGCTCACGGTACGTTCTATCGCGGTGATGCCAAGAAGCAGGACGGCTTTTACCTGCACATCAAGATTACCAACAACAACACAAAGAACAGGACGTTCAGTTCCTTTAACGTGCATGCTGCCCAGGGCGATCTTGAGGCAGGCGACCCGTTGTTTACTTCCGGCAAGGCGGCCGTGCTCGACTACGTTGCAAGCGAGGCTCCCGATGAGCTTCACGAGGGCATCGATCTTTCCAAGAGGCCAGATATCGGCCCGGGCGAGACCGTTGAGTACGTGTATTTCTGGGCCCCCAAGACGGCGTACTACGGGCCCATCACTGTCGAGTTCGTAGACGCTTACGCCCCCGCCAAGAATCATGAGGCCATGCACTTTGACACCACGGGATGCGAGACCAAGGAGTTCAAGGCGGCCGGCGGCGTGGCCGATTCTGGTGACGCGGCCAATATGACCGGCATCGCTTGCGCATCGTACAGTATCGAGGCCGCCGATGGGTACACGCTGGATTCGTCCAACGAAGAGCACGAAAAGGCAAACTTCTTCCACGACGAGACTGGAGGACGCCTGAACATCAGCATCTTCCCGCGCTCGCCGGAGGAGGAAGTTGCAAGCCTGGAGCAGATCTATGAAGGCAAGGAAACGACAACCGACCAGGTCGAGTACAACGGCATAACGTGGCTGCGCTTTACCGGTCCCGACAACGGCCATACGCTATTTGCGACGGCTCCCGCGACGGGCGAGACCGTCCGCGTGTCGATTGGCTGGAAGATCGACTGGGATGCCGCCGTGCCCATGATGGAGGCACTGAAGCTCAAGTAACGCCGCGATTCTTACGTCAGGCGACTCAGGGCTGGCTCCGAGTTATCGGGGCCAGCCCCTTTTGGTGTTCGATGAGCCGAGTCGGCGTCTCACACAAAAGTAACTAGGAGCTAGCGAGGCCTATCCGAATTGACCTCATTGGCGGTGTCTTTTTCGAGCGCCGTGCGGCGGACGCTGTAGGCGACAAGGCCGGCACCAGCTGCGGCGAGTGCTGCTGCGGCTGCGGTTAGGGGGACGTTGCTGTCGCCCGTGCCGGCGAGCGCGCCCGCTTTTCTGGAGCGCTTGTTATTGCCGTGATCCTTGCCGCTGCCAGAGCCACTGCCGCCACCGGAGCTGCTTCCGTCGGAACCACCTCCACTCGAGCCACCATCGCCGTCTACCGTCATTGGGGCGTCGTGAAGTCCTGTCGTATCCGCGCTGTCGCATACGCCGACCTGAACTTCTGAGCGTTCGCATGCCGCGTCGGGCACATGAAGCTCGTGCAGAACGGCACTCAGCGCCGAGTTTGCGCCCGGTCGGATCTCCTCGAGCGTTACGGGATCGAGCGCCACCAGATTACGCGCCTTCGCATACAGCGTGACGCGTTTGCCCACTTCGTCGCTCCAGCTCTCGGGGATGGCGAAGCTCATGCGGAACTGTGCCGTGCAACCCGGTGCCAGCACGGCGTTGCCGTTGTCGGCTACCAGCGGGTGCGTTGCAAAACGTGCGCCCAGCGTCTCGAGCGCGTACTTTACGTGTGCCATGTCGTTGGCCGAAGCGTCTTCGGCAAGCTCTGGATCGTAGATCGAAGCCATGCGTGCGTTCGCTCCGAATCCGATGGATGCGCTGGAGAACGGCTGGCTGGAGCCCTCTCGGTACAGATCGATTGTGCCGGCAGTCAGCAAAGTGTTGCCGTCGTTTCGCACCGTGACCATGAAGGATTCGCCTGCTGCTCCGGGCACCACCGCGCCCGAGGTAGCGACCGCGCCCGTCGGAGTGGCACACGCCACCAGAGGCACTTCGATGCCGTGCAGCTCTGCCTCGCTCTTCTCCGCGCTCACAATGTGCGTGGCGAGCGCGGAGAGCATGCCTCCCGACGTCAAAAATGTCGTTATCTGATCGACGGGATGGTCCAGCTCGCACATCACGAACGGCTCCGTGAACAGATCGCCTGCCAAGGTGCTGGCGAAGATGCGGAAGTGCTTGCCCATTACTGCTACCGGGTTGCCTTCTTCGTCGTAGGTTTGCCCCACCTTGCCATCGGTGTTCTCTACATAGAGCGCGCACCTGCCGTTGTTGCTTACGCTAAACGATGCCGGGCCACAGCCTGCGGCACCCACGGGCTGCGTTGCAAATGCCGATGCGCCTCGCGTCCAAGTAATATGCTGCAGCTGCTCGTTGACGGTGGCCAAAAAGCCCGAATGTTGTGGCCACGGCACCGCATGGGGCACCGTGGCGTCTGGTGGCATAACGCCCCAGCCCGCAATGGACTGGCCGATCACGGCGTACGATGCGCAGCCGCAACCGTCTGCGGTCTCGTACGCAACGGGCACCACCATTTTGCCGTTGATATTCTCGGGCTCGCTCAGCTCGATACTCGACGGTGCTTGCGGAAAGCGAAGAACTTGGCGGAACGTCAGGCTGTCGCCCAAATCATCCGACCACAGGGTAAAGCATTCCAGCGCAACCTCGGCCTCGCTGCCGAGCGCCTTCTCTGCGGTGGTTCCGCGGCGGTGGAGGTAGGCACCCGACAGGCGTCCGTCGACCAGCGTCTTGCCTACCGTGATGCGCGGGCACTGCAGGCAATGGTAGCCATCCTCTTGCAGGCGGCCGCGCGAGATGCTGCGCCATGACGTATGCGACACCACGCGGATCTCGTCATTACTTATGCGCAGGCGCACAACGGACAGTATGCCGGCTGTGCTTGCCGTATCGAAAAGGGTGTTGTCGCCGGCGGGGCGCTCGCCCGAGACCAGCAGCACGTAGGCGTCCTGGTTTCCTCTTCCGTCCGTATATTCCACCACGTCGAAGTCGTAATCGAATATGCCGTCGCGCTCCACGTCGCCCTCGCCAAACCCAAGGGGAAAGTCCACGGGCGTGGGAGCGGACCACGTGCCGTTTGCCTTTGTGTGCACCACCAGTCGCGAGCGGCCATTGTCGCCGTAGCGCACCGAGGCGATACGGAACAGGCATTCTACGCCGGCAATCATCGTTAGCTTCATGTGGGCTTCGCTGAGCACGCCGGAAAACAGCACGTTGTCGCTCGAGGGTTTTATGCCGCCACGCTCGTCCTCCGACACGCCGGCAGAATTGGCGTTCGGGTCCGCAACGGCGTTCGTTGACTGACCGATGTAGGTGTACTCATACATCGGCGCGGCATTTTCGTCGTTCTCCATCAGCGCGTGGACGAAATGTTCGACCTGTCCCGTGTCGTCGCTCTCCGCGTTCGTCTCGAGCTCAATGCGCGTGACCGCTTGATCCCAATCGCGCACGACAGGCGCGGCGTTTACGGCAGTGGCCTTAACCTCGGCGCGTGCGAGCAGCTCGGCGTTGGTGACGATGGTGGCCGATGCGATAAACTGCGGCACACCACCTGCCTCGGCGTTGCCGGCCGAGCCGAAGCAGGCATCCAGCGTATAAGGCGTATCTCCACCCAATGCCAGCTCAGAGCGTTGGAGCACATACTGGTCGCCATTGTTCACCGACATATTCCACGAATCGATGAGTGTGGGCCACGACCCCGACCAAGCCTTGGTGGTCCACTTGAACATTACGAACTGGAGTATCACATCGACATCGACGTCTGCACCCACGCGCAGCCGCGGAAGCTGGTGTCCATCTGCCTTCTCGTACCCAATGAACAGCGTGAGGGATGCGGCACCGCGCACGGCAGACGAAGCGACGCCTGCAACGCCGGCTCCAAAGGTGACGGCAAGTCCGATCTGGATGGTGAACGAGCCCGACGTGTTGGAATAGTCGAGCGAAATGTTCTTGAAAAACGCCGCGCCGCTGCCGTGCGTGTGGGCACCCACAGCGAGCGCCAGCTTCGCCAGCACCCAAGGGTTGACGTTTAGGAAAAATGGCACCGGTCCTAGGGTAAACTGCTCGGTCCAATTGAGGTCAGTTCTTACCTGGAAGAGGGCCTTAATATTGCCGTATGCGGGGTCGTTGTTGTTACCCCAGGTTTTGCCCATCCAATCGTAGGCGAGCGAGCCGTACAGCTGTGTGGCGATATCCATCGTGAACAGCGGCGTGCAATGGTGGCGAAGGAGCTTGGTGTTTCTTGGATCGGTGCCCGAACCGGCACTCATACTTTTGTACTGATTCCACTTCCCCTCCATTTCGTCGAGGTAGCGGTTTGCCTGCTTGGCGCCCGACTCGCGCGGTGACTTCTTCCAGTACTCCGGATCCGGATTGCCCGAATCGTTCATATAGCTGGCTGGTTTGTATCCTCCGCCAAACAGCACGTATCCAGCAAACGAGAAATCGAAGAGGATCGGAAATGTGGGTATCCAGCACGTGAACTTATTGCCGCCGATGCCGGGAAACGCCGCGGGGAAATCAAACGGAGTGACCTCTTGGTCCATGGTAGTGGGGACGATAGTGGTCGAGCCCGATTCCGCCTTTGCGGCCGGCGCGGTGACAACGGCCATGGGGGATGAGAGCGTGTAGGTTTTGCCCTGATAGTCGAGGACAAAGCGCAGCTTGCACCCTTCCTCCAGAAGGCCCGATGCCGCGTCGAGAAACTTGTCTTCGAGTGTGAACGTCGCCAGATTATCCGCGCCTGATGCGCTGGCCTTGATCTGGCCGATCTGCGTGACGGTTTCGGGCGAGCTACCCGTGGCGGGCATTACCTTGTTGATGTGCAGCGTTGCCTGTCCACCCTGTGGCAGATGTGCCTGTACAATAAAGGCATGCGTGTCGGGTTGGTCGTTTGCCGCGTCGTCCTTCGGCAATGCCATGAACGTGGCATCAGCGTACTGGATGTCCCATTCGTCGAATGTGAGCTGGCGGAAGTACGGCTCGCCGTCGGACAGCGGACGCGTGGGCGCGGTTATGGCGGTGCCGCCCTGGATACGCGCAAGGGGAATCTCGACATCGCGGTAGCCCGCCATGCTAATGGAGATGCCGCCGTTAAAGTCGTACGCGTCGAGAAGCGTTGCCTCGTCCACGTAGTCTTCCGAAAGAGGGGCGACCTCAAAGATGGCCGTGCCTTCGTCATCGGTCGTGGCGGTGAGCTGCTTGCCTACGGCATAGCGCGATGTGAGCGTGACCTGGGCACCTGCGATGGGCGTATTCTTGTTGGCGACGTCGACCACGACCACACCAAACATGGTGCGCGAGAGAACGAGCACCTTGAAGGGATCTTCTTCGTCGGCATAGGCCGCGGTGGGCGCGAACGGCAGCAGGAAGGCATTTTCGCTTCCCGGCACGCGAGGCAACATAATGCTCGCCAGCGAGGACGCTCCAGCAACAAGTAACGAACGGCGATCAAGCATCTTGGGCTCCCATCCCGCAAATATCGGTGGAAATAATCCAATTTTGCGAGAAGACGCTTCGTGGCGGTAGTGCCGTTCAAGGGTCAAAATGTCCAAATTGATCGAGCGAAGCGCCGGGTTCCGGAACGCGTTCGATGCGCTTGGCAGCCCGGTCGCTAACGCAACATGTGCGCGACCAGCTCGGCGCGTGTGCCGATGCCAAGCTTTGCGTATACGCCGGATAGGCGGTTTTTGACGGTGCCCGGCGATACTCCCATATGGCCTGCGATTTCAGCGTTGGTCCATCCGCGGCAGGCGAGCATGGCCATGGTGAACTCTGTGGTCGTTAAATCGTCGGCAACGTCCTCGCCCGAATCGGGGTTGTGGATGCGCCGCCAGCCGTAGCTGAAGCGGTACGTGATCTCGATGATGCGTGCGAAGTCGTCAGGGTATTGCGTTTTTAGGCATGCCTCGATGAGCCCCTGCAAAAGGCCGTGGTGCTCGCCAATGAGCTCGATAAGTCCGTCGGGGCGCGCAATGTCCCAAGCGGCTCCAAAATGCGCTTTTGCGGCGTCGATGTCCTTGAGGCTCATGCATGCCATGGAAGCTGCCAGGTGCAGGAACAGTTCCGAGATGGGATAGCTTCCCTGTTTCATAATTAGGGCGTTTTCCGCCATGCCCAGGCTGCGGCCGTATTCGCCGCGCAGATACAAGGCGTGCGCCATCACGTAGCTGGCGAACAGTCGCAGGCCTTCGGGTAGGTGCGCCGCAAGTGGATAAAACTCTTCGGCAGAATACGGGGAAGGCAAGTGCAGCAGGACGCTCGCGGCCGAGGCGAACAGGATATGCGTGGCGTGGACGGCGGGCGATTCCTCGTCGGCCGGCGTATCGAGGATGCCCGCAAGGCACCGGCGGGCGTCGGTGATACGGTTGAGCGACAGACTGGCGTATCCGCAGATAAAGCATGCGGAATAGCGCAGCGCGGGATCGGTGACGTCAAGATAGGGGTGCGCCGTCTTGGCGGCGAGTGCGGCCTGTCCGCGAAAGTACAGCGCTTCTGCCGTGGCGATGGCGCGTGAATCGGGGTCGGAAATGCCTGCAACCGCAGCGTCAATCTGCCCCGGCACAAAGGCGGTGCACATCAACGGCATGGGAACGCATGGGTAGCCATCGCAGTCCATCTTCCATCTCCCAACAGCTGGCAACACTAGCAGCAATTGTACTCTTGTTGCTCGGGACTGGAATTTGTGGGTATCGCCTACGATTGTGCCGAACGTATAAAGGGAGGTCCCCGGTATCTGCCGCGTGTGCTACGACCTCACGCCTAAGCCTGTCGGCACGGTCGAGTGGGAGTAAACTTCTACTCTTTTGGGCGAATTGCATTGACGGAGAGGGGTCCCGCGCAAACGTGTGCGGGACCCCTCTCGTTTTACTGTTCGGTTAATGCTGCGGATCGTTTTGGAAGGCTTGCGAGCATAGTGGTCCCGTTCTCGGAACTTGTTTCGACCTCTACCGTGCCACCGTGAAGCGCTGCAATTTCCCAAACAAGCGCTAGCCCGAGTCCTGCGCCGCCGTATGCCCTGCAGCGGGATTTATCCAGGCGAAAGAACGGTTGGAAGATGCTCTCGCGGTACTGCTTGGGTATTCCCGGGCCCTGGTCCTCGACTCGCAGGAACACGCGGCTGTTGTTGTCGCAGATGGAGACGTTGACAGTCGAGCCGGGGCGGCTGTAACGGATGGCATTTTCGACCAGGTTAAACACCAGCCGATAGAGGAGCGTGTCGCTCCCGATTACTAAAGCGTCTCCAGCACAATTGAGGGCTATGCCCTTATTTTCGGCAAGTGGCGCAAGGTCGGTGAGGACCTCTTCGGACAGGGGGCCGAGTTCAACATCGTCCTCGCAAGGAACGCTGCGGAGCTCACTCATCTCGAGCAATACCTTGGTCATTCGAGACATGCGCTCGGTTTGTTCTTGTAGCAGGCCGAGCAGCTCGGCTGTTTCGGGTTGCAGACCGGAGTGCTCGGAGATGAATAGTTCAATCTGTGCTTGCATAAGGGCGAGCGGGGTGCGCAGCTCGTGTGCGGCGTTGCCGGTAAACTGACGCTGTGCGGAGAACCCTTCGCCAAGACGGGCGATCATGTCGTTGAAAGAGGCGCTGCATTGTTGTAGCTCGGTGGGCACATCTTCACTGAGTCTGATTTCGCTTAGGTTGTCAGGCTGCACACGCTCAACCTGAGCTGCAAAAGCCCGTAGCGGTTTGAGTGCACGGCCGCTCACAAAGTATGCCAGCGCGCCGCCAAGGAGTGTGACTCCAGCCGTGATGTACCAGGCTGTCGTGCCAAAAGACTCCTGTGCGTCATTTACGACGATTGTGACCTTGTCATCGAGGGCCGCTTTCGTTGGGTCGAACGCCTGGAGCGAATCTTCGCCGGTTGCGTTAAAGGCCGAGATGTCGCTGCCGATGGCATCCATGTAGCGCATGCCCGTATAGCCGACCAGGCAGTTCGTCAGCACGCATACCGCACACGTGAGCAGTGCCGTCATAATCGTTATGCGCCATTGCAGCGAAAGCCCTTTCATTCTCCATCCTCCATAACGTAGCCCTCTCCAATCCGATTGCGAATCGGGTCGTATCCCAAAGCGCCGCGCAACTTTTTTCGGAGCGACGAGATGTGAACGCGGGTTGCGTTGCTAAAGCTGTTCACGGTGCTATCCCAAACGTGCTCTATAAGCTCCTCTTGGCTTACCGGTCGCCCCTGATTAAGCATCAGGTATTCCAAGATTCCCGTTTCCTTGCGTGTAAGAGATAGAGCCTCACTGTCCACGGAAGCGATGCGCGCCTTGGTGTCAAAGTTGAGCTTTCCGCAGGTTAATACTATGTCGCTTTGTGCGAAGCGCCTGAGGGTAAGGCTGCGGATCCTTGCCGCAAGTTCGTCCAGATGAAACGGCTTGGTAAGGTAATCGTTGGCGCCGGCATCGAGTCCGGCGACTTTATCGGATACTTCGCCACGTGCGGACAGAATCAGTACCTTGGTCTCGCAGTCGGTTTTCCTAAGTTCCCTGAGCACGGTCATGCCGTCGATACGGGGGAGATTGAGGTCGAGCACCACGAGGTCAAAGACTTCGACGCCCAGCAGGTCGAGCGCCTCCTGTCCATCGTGACAGCAGTCGACGCTGTACGCCAAGTTTCGCAAGCTGCGCGCGATTGCATCGCACAGTGCTCGCTCGTCTTCGACGATCAAAATACGCATAACAGTCTCCTTGCACATTCCATATCGCGCTTAACACGGATTTTATAGCCGATATGGTCCAATGGTCGCGTAACGAAAGGAGTGGTCGTGTTGTTCAAAGCGGTAAAACCCGTGGTACAGGTCGCTTTGTTGATCGTCGGAATTGCCATGGTGTGCTTTGGCGTTATGCGTGGCGAGGCGGATGCCGTGCTGGCCAAAGCGATTAGGCTGTGCTTGGAGTGTATCGGAATTGGATAAAAGAGAAAACACTGCGTCGCATGTTTTGGCCCGATTTCGCGGATTCATTCAGGCGGCGGCGACGCTGGTCACCAATATTCACCTGCCAAACTTTGCCAAAGGCGGCATCTATCAGGGCGCGGGAAAAACAGTCTGCGTACCTGGGCTTAATTGCTATTCGTGCCCCGCGGCATCGGGTGCGTGCCCCATCGGGTCGTTCCAGTCGGTGGTAGGTTCATCCAAGTTCAACTTTTCTTACTATGTTACCGGTACGCTCATTTTGCTCGGCGTGCTGCTGGGACGCTTTGTATGCGGCTTTCTGTGTCCGTTTGGCTGGCTGCAGGAGCTGCTTCATAAGATTCCCGGCAAAAAGTTCTCCACGAAAAAGCTCAAGCCGCTCACGTACATCAAGTACGTCGTGCTGCTGTTTGCCGTGGTGCTGCTGCCCGTCTTGGTGGTTAACGACGTGGGCATGGGCGACCCGTTCTTTTGTAAGTACATCTGTCCGCAGGGTGTGCTCGAGGGCGCCATTCCGCTGGCCATTGCCAATGCCGGCATTCGATCTGCGTTGGGGCAGCTCTTTACTTGGAAACTTGCCGTTCTCATTGCCGTGGTAGTGCTGAGCGTTTTGTTCTACCGCCCCTTCTGCAAATGGATTTGTCCACTCGGCGCATTCTATGCGCTCATGAATAGGGTGTCCCTGCTGGGGATTCAGGTTGACGCGTGCAAATGCGTCTCGTGCGGCAAGTGCTCAAAGGTTTGTCAGATGGACGTTGATGTGGTCCGCGCGCCCAATCATGCCGAATGCATCCGGTGCGGAAAGTGCATCGGGGCCTGTCCTGTCGATGCCATCAGCTATCGCTATGGCCTGGATGTGTCGGCGGAAAAGCTTCCCTTGACCGCCGATAAAAAGTAAACAAGCTTCGACAAAACGGAGGAATGACTATGAAGCTTTCTAAGATTGCGGCCCTGTTTATGGTGCCGGTATTGGCCTTGTGCCTTGTGGCATGTTCGGCGCCCGGTGGCAATGCGAGCGAATCTGCGAGCTCCGATCCTAAGATCGCAGAGCTCACTGCGCAGAAGCCGGCCAATGCCGACGAGGCCGCTGAGCTGTATGCGAAGCTCATGCAGAAGGAGAACGAGATCTTTTCGAGTGATAACGCGCTGTGGGAAAAGGTATTCAATGCGGCAAATAAAGACTCGGCAATGATTGAGGATGGCAGCAATTACGGCGATTTTCTGCTCAAGACCATCGACGGCGCCAAGGATGAGTTCACGGCGGATGAGCTTAAGACACTCAAGGCCGGTGCACAGCAGATCAAGGAGATCGAGGACAAGCTCGAGAGCCTGGAGAAGGAGTTCCCCGGCTGTGGAAGCACGCCGAGTGCAGGCGAGAGCGTCGACGCTTCGACCGCTGGCATGACGGCTGGTGCCAATGCTTCGAGCGAGGCGACGAAGTTCCCCAGCTTTACGGGCAAGGACCTGGATGGCAACGACGTGAGCAGCGACGAGCTGTTCTCTAAGAACAAGGTCACCGTCATGAACTTCTGGTTCACTACTTGCAAGCCGTGCGTGGGCGAGCTGGGCGATCTTGAGAAGCTGAATCAGGAGCTTGCCGAGAAGGGCGGCCAGGTCGTGGGCGTCAATTCCTTTACGCTCGATGGCAACAAGGGCGAGATTGCAGATGCCAAGGACGTGCTGAGCAAGAAGGGCGTGACATATAAGAACATCTGGTTCAAGTCGGATAGCGAGGCCGGTAAGTTCACGTCAAATTTGTTCTCGTTCCCGACAACGTATGTCATCGATCAGAATGGCAACATCGTAGGGGATCCAATCGTGGGAGCCATCAGCTCCGCCGAGCAGCGCGCAGCACTCGACAAGCTTATCGACCAGGCGATTGCGAATAGCGAGCAGTAGAAAACGCGTAAAGCATAGCGAGGATCGTGGGCCGCTGTGCGAAGTAGTCCGCTACCTTTCAAGATAAACTCCACCATATAGAGGTCCCGCTCGGGACCTCTTCTTTTGGGTGCCGTCCCGTTCGTTTTTTGGCGCGCTTCGTTACATTCCTCACTGGTTCCGGCAAAAAATGGGGATAGAGTAGGACAAACGCGTCGAATACGAACGGCGGAGGAGAGCGGGTGAACGTGCCCGCGTGGGAGAGGTTGCCGTCCATGTTGGAGCTCAAAAGTATTTGCAAAAGGTACGTCACGCAGTCGTTTACGCAGGTGGCGCTCGACAGCGTAAGCCTATCTTTTCGCGATAACGAGTTCGTGGCCATTCTGGGTCCCTCGGGCTCGGGTAAAACCACGATGCTCAACGTTATCGGTGGGCTCGATCATTTCGATTCCGGCGACCTGCTGATCGACGGCATCTCGACCAAGGACTTTCACGATCGCGATTGGGATGCCTATCGCAACAACCGCATCGGCTTTGTGTTCCAGAGCTATAACCTCATTCCGCATCAGACCATTTTGGAAAACGTGGAGCTGGCGCTCACGCTTACGGGCGTGGGGCATGCCGAGCGCCGCCAGCGTGCACGCGAGGCGTTGGAGAAAGTCGGCCTGGGCGAGCACGTTAACAAGCGCCCGAGCCAGCTTTCGGGCGGGCAGATGCAGCGCGTGGCCATTGCCCGCGCCCTGATTAATGATCCCGAGATTGTGCTGGCAGACGAGCCGACCGGCGCCCTGGACTCAACGACATCCGTACAGGTCATGGATCTGCTCAAGGATGTGGCGCGCGACCGTTTGGTTATTATGGTCACGCACAATCCCGAGCTGGCGTACCAATACGCCACGCGCATCGTTAACCTGGCGGACGGCAAGATCACCGACGATTCCGACCCTTTCGATGTCGCTGACGCCACGCGCCGCGAAGCCAAGCCTACGCGCAAAACCTCGATGAGCTTTGTGACGGCGCTGGGGCTTTCTGCCCGAAACCTCATGACCAAGAAGGGCCGCACGGCCATGACTGCCTTTGCGGGCTCGATTGGCATTATCGGTATCGCGGCGATTCTGGCGCTGTCCAATGGCGTAAACGGCTACATCAAAAAGGTCGAGGAGGATACGCTCTCGAGTTACCCGCTTACGATCTCCAAGCAGGACTACGACCTGTCATCCATGATGGGCGGACAGGGGGCTGCGGATGATGAGGCGTCCAACGGCGGGGATTTGTCCGACGGTACTGGTGGCAAAGCTAAGGGAACCGATAAGATCCCCGTGGTTACGGCCGTAAAGGACATGTTTGCAAGCGTTAAGTCCAACGACATGACGAGCTTTAAGGCATGGCTCGATGCCGGTGGCGACGGCATCGATAAAGAGGTCAACGCCATTCAGTACGGCTACGGTGTATCGCCGGTTGTCTATCGTGCCGGCAAGGGCGATGAGAAGCCTGTCCGGCTGGTGCCCAACGCCATGACCGAGGCCATGAGCGGAGGTGCGAGTTCGGCGGCAACGGTGAGCATGGAATCCATGGGAACCTCGGTCTTTAACGAGATGATTGACGACCAGAGTCTGCTCGACAGCCAGTACGATGTCGTCGCCGGTCACTGGCCCACGTCCGCCAACGAAGCCGTGATGGTGCTTTCGAGCCGCGGTACGGTGGGCGACTACACGCTCTACAGCATCGGTGCGCTGAATATCGATGAGCTCAACGACCTGGTTAACAGTGCTATGACGGCCGACGGTGGGGTCAAAGCACCCGAGACCGGTACCGACTTTACCTACGACGATGCGCTGTCCACGACGTTTAAGATGCTGTCGCCGGCCGATGCCTATCGCAAAAACGAAGAGACCGGCATGTGGACCGACATGTCTGGCGACGCCGACTTTATGGCCGCCAAGGTTGCCGACGGTATCGACGTGCACATTGTGGGCGTGGTGCGACCTAACGAGACGGCCAATGCGAGCGCATTGACCCCGGGCATTGCCTATACGCATGCACTAACTCGTCAGCTTATGGAGCGCGCCTCCGATTCGCAGATTGTGCAGGAGCAACTCGCCCGCCCCGAGACGGATGTCTTTACGGGCAAAACCTTCGACGAGCTGCAAGGCGAGGCCAAGCAAGGCGTGGATTTGGGCAGCATGTTCAGTGTGGACGAGGCGGCGCTCAAGAGCGCGTTCTCGTTCGATGCGTCTGCGCTCTCGGGTGCAGCCGGCGGTATGGACCTGTCAGGTCTTGATTTGTCCGGGCTGGATATTGACCTTTCGGGCGTTGGTAAGGACATCGACTTCAGCGACATCATGGCCAAAGCGCCGGCCCCAGATTTCTCGGGTATCTTTGACGGTCTGGAACTCACGCCCGAGCAAATGCAGCAGGTGGGAACGCTAGCCAACCAGCTGTTTGAGGGCTTTTTGCAGTCTGATCAGTTTAAGGCGCTGACACCCGATGATCTTAAGGACGCGTCAAAGCTCGCCGCCGCATTCTCGACGTATCTTGAGAATGATGCCGCAGCCCAGCAAATCCTGGCCCAGCTCAAAGCGCTCGGCGGCGATGCCTTGGCCGAGCGCCTGCAACAGGCGATGACCGACTATGTCCAAAAGCAGCTGACTCCGTATCTGCAGCAGGCAATGGATCAGGTGATGAAGTCGATCAGCGATCAGATTGCGGCGACGGTGTCAGCTCAGCTCAAGGCAGGCGCAGCAGGGCTCATGGGCCAGATGGCGACGCGGATGTCGTCGAGTTTTGCTAGCCTGGCGAGCGCCATGCGCGTGGATGCGAGTGCCTTTGCTCATGCCATTCACTTCAACATGGACGCCGAGGACCTGAGCTCGCTCATGATGAGCTATGCCAAGGCGTCGAAGCTCACCTACGATAACAATCTGACCACACTGGGCTATGCGGACGAGGCCGACCCCATCTCGGTCAAGATTTTCCCGCGCGACTTTGAGGCCAAGGAGCGCGTACTCGATCACATCGATGCGTACAACAAGCAGGTCAAAGCCGCTGGTCACGATGAGCAGGCAATCTCGTACACCGACTACATGGGTATCATCATGGGCTCGGTGACCGACATCGTGAACACCATCAGCTTGGTGCTCATCGCATTCGTGAGTATCAGCCTGGTGGTGAGCTCCATCATGATCGGCATCATCACCTACATCAGCGTGCTGGAACGCAAAAAGGAGATCGGCATCCTGCGTGCGATCGGCGCGTCGAAGCGCAACGTGGCCAACGTGTTCAATGCCGAAACCTTTATCGAGGGTCTCATTGCCGGCGTCTTTGCCGTTACCGTCGTGGTGCTCGTAAGCTTTCCTGTTAATGCTTGGGCGCTTGCTGCCAAGCAGGTCCCCAACCTGATGAGCCTGCCCGTGCAGGATGCGTTGATACTCATTGCGATATCGGTGCTGCTGACGGTCGTCGCCGGCCTACTGCCGGCCCGCAGCGCATCTAAGAAAGACCCCGTAGAAGCCCTACGCTCCGAATAATGCGACAAAGGGACAGTCCCTTTGTCGCATTGAGACCCTTGCGAAATCGGGGTCTAATTACCGTTCGGCAGGTTAAGAACTCCCTCTCCCCGCTTAATGCTTGACGAAGAGTCCTCTGGTTTATATACCTATCGGTAGGCATATAGGATGTATTGCCGATAGAAATGGAGCAACCATGACTCTCACCACACCAGCCAAAAAGATTGTCTCCGTGAAAGCGGCGCATTTGCTTGGGTCGTCGTTATTGCGCTCGGCTTAATGTCCGCCGGAACAACTGGCACATATAGCATTATTGCCGGCTCATTCGTTGCTCCAGTATGTGAAGATCTGGGCTTTGACTACACTTCTTTTTCTTTCTATTTCACCGCGATTCTTCTTGGCCTTGCGCTTGGGCTTCCGCTTTTGAGTCGCTTCATTCCAAAAGTAATCGGCAAACCATGGCATATTTGCATTGAACTCGTCCTTATTGCCGCCGGCGCCGCAATGGCGTTCTACACCGAGGTCTGGATGTTCACCGTCTCCGCCGCAGTGATCGGCATCTGCTTTTCGTTTACAACGGGCGTCTGCATGTCCGATGTCATTGACCAATGGTTCAGCAAATCGTCCGGTCTCGCCATCGGCCTCGCTTGGGGCGTTAATTCTCTCTGCACGCTGTTATTGAGTCCTGTCATTACGCTGGTCATCGAGCAGCAAGGCTGGCGTACGGGATACATCGTGCTTGCGGCCGTTTCTGCAGCTATGATTTTGCCTGCAAGCGCATTTATCATTCGCCTTAACCCCTCTGATCGCAATATGCTTCCGTACGGAGAGACCGCCTCCGAAACCCATGAGAGCTGCAGCGCCGATGAGCAGGAAGATGTCCTTTCGGGCATGGCACTCCGCGATGCCGCGAAAACGCCGTCTTTTATTCTCTGTGTCCTCTTGCTTTGCGTGGCGCAGCTCACCTGCTGCATGAACCAGCTGTTTCCAACCTATGCAAGCGAGGTCGGTTTCAATCCTATCGTAGGAAGCTTAATGGTCTCGGCAGCTTCACTCTCCGATATCTTCCTAAATCCCTTCGTGGGCAAAACATGCGACAAGCTTGGCGCTATTAAAGCAACGGTCGCATGGACAGGTGTCAGCATTCTTTCATTCCTGCTTCTTATCATTGGCGGAAGCAATGAGACCGTTTCCATCATTGCAGCTGGTGTAAACGATGTCATGTTCGCCATCGTTGGAACCGCAATGCCGATGCTTCTCCTCTCGCTCTTTGGATCACGCGATTTTGGAAGGATCTATTCGATCGTTTGCTCAGCGGGCTATGTCGTCGGTGCTTTTGGAATGCCGGTCATGATGAAGGTTTACGGCATGGCAGGGTCATTCCAGGGAGTATTTATCTTCTGCATTGCCTGCAACCTTATGATTGCTGCGTTTGCTATCGTTTCCGGCTTTCTCAATAAGGCTGCTGAAAAGTAATAAGCGCCGATTGCACCGGCATAGATTGCCACGCAACAGGGGTCGACTCCAAGCCAGATTGGAGTCGACCCCTGTTTTCGTTTTAAAGGTTGCCCGCAGGCACCATGGGCGCCAACATGCGCTTCAGCTTGGCTGGTCTATTTGAACATAAGCTCGACTATTCCCGCCCAAACCGCTTTCTCATCAATATCCTCACCTTGAGCGACCGTATTGCTTGCTCCCTCCAGAACGGTATAAAGAATTTGTACGTAGAGCATTACGTCGGCGCTATCGGAAAACGCGCCAATCTCTACACCATGAAGAAGGATGTCTTTAAGCGCATCCATGGTTCGTTTGGTCGCCGTCGCTTGACGTTCCTGAACTGCAGGAATTCGATTTGCTTGAACGCTAACCTCGGCCAGCACGCGCCGGCGCTTTTCATCGCTTCGATAGCCACCTATAACTGAATTGCCGAGCTCGATAAGCGCGGCCTTGAACCCGTCCCTATCGACTATTAGCGAGTAGTCGCGCTGATAGTCAATGGTCGGAAACATGCTGTCCAAGAGCGTAGTGAAAATCTCCTCTTTTGAGGGAAAGTAGTAGTACACCGACGGCTTGGATATACCGACAAAGTCGCAAATCTTTCCGATAGACGCTTTGTCATAACCGACTTCTGCCACAAGATCGTACATTGCGTCCAATATTTTTTTTCTTGTGCTCACGCTGCATTTCTCCATTGCAAATCACTTCCGCACTACCAACAT
Source organism: uncultured Collinsella sp. (assembly GCA_958407995.1). Taxonomy (GTDB): domain Bacteria; phylum Actinomycetota; class Coriobacteriia; order Coriobacteriales; family Coriobacteriaceae; genus Collinsella. The sequence goes on along the minus strand of CATYJU010000002.1, from coordinate 55,726 downwards.
TATTAAGGATGGCAACGGAACATCAATTCGTGTCCAAACATGACCACTATATACGGCGAACGGTATGTATCAGTAGGCGAGCGGCAATTATTCAAAATTATCTACCGAACGGTAGGTATAGTAGTACTATAGCAGGTGAAACCCCGCTATTGTCGCGGCCGGACAGCATCGCGGGAAACCCGACGGAAGGACCAACCATGTACGAGAACTATCGTATGCCGGGCGAGTTCGAGAAGCGCTCCAACGTCTATGTGACATGGCTTCCCGATTACATCCGTGCAGAGGGCTACGATAACCGCCAGCCCTGCGTTGACGTGATCAAGGCTCTGCTCGAGTATGGCGACGTTACGGTCAACCTCAATTGCGGCACCCCCGGCTCCTATGAGGAGGCTCGCTCGCGCCTGAAGGAGGAGGGGGTTGATCTCGATCGCATCGAGATCACGCAGTTCGAAGACTCCAACTTCTATGTCCGCGACAACGGTCCCAGCATCATGGTCGACGACAAGGGCCATTCTTATATGGTCAACCCCGCTTGGACCTATTACGGCGTGTGGGACAAGAACTCCCCGGAGTGCCAGTCCGCACGTAAGGCAGCCGTTCACATGGCGGTTGCGCTCGGTTGCTTCGATATCGTCAATTCCGAAATGGTTTCGGAGGGCGGCGACCGCGAGTTTGACGGTCACGGCACTCTGATCGCCATCGAGGACACGGAATGCCGCAAGCGTAATCCCGAGTTCACGAAAGAGGAAATAGAGGCCGAGTATAAGCGCATCTACAACCTCAACAAGGTTATCTGGCTTCCGCAGCCTATGCTCGAGGACGACGACTATCGACTGGGCATCCTCGACGAGAAGGAAGACGGAACTCCCGTCTTTGGCATGAGCTTTGCAGCTCACATTGATGAGATGTGTCGCTTTATCACTCCGAACAAGATTCTTCTTGCCGAGGTGTCCGATGAAGAGGCAGCCTCGAGCAAGGCTGGAGCAGAGTCTCGTCGCCGCATTGAGGCAGCCTACGAGATCCTGAGCAACGAAACGGACTGGGAGGGCAAGCCCTTCGAGATCGTTCGTATGCCCACCGCCGAGCCTATTGAAGTCGTTATCGCCCCTGGCGATGAAGATTACGAGCTCTATAAGGGCTTCATCGACGAAATGGGCGGCAAGTTTATGGATGGCACCCCCTGGCCCGAGGGCCCCGTCCACTTCTACGCCGCAGCGAGCTACTGCAACTTCCTGATTTGCAACGGCGTCGTTCTTGGCCAGCGTTATTACCACGAGGGCATGAGCGAGGTCGTGAAAGAGAAGGATGAGCAGGCCAAGGCAGTTCTTGAGAGCTGCTTCCCCGATCGCAAGGTCATCATGATTGATTCCCTCGCGCTTAACCTGTCCGGCGGCGGCGTGCACTGCTGGACTAAGGACGTGGCGGCCAGTCGTTAGTGAGCCTTAGAGCCTGCGCTCTTTGGCTTAGGCGCCACATGTACCGCTCCCCGAGGGATATCCGTGTTTTCCTCGGGGACACATTCAACAATAATTTTGATAATAATTCGAAAGGAAATAGGCATGAACAACAGCCTCCGCGGTCGCGACTACATCAACATCCATGATCTCTCCTCCGAGGATTTCCGCTATCTCATCGATCTTGCCTGGAACCTTAAGGCTCAGAAGAAGTCTGGTGTCGACCAGCGCTACTTCCCCGGCAAAAACGTCCTCGCCAACTTTGAGTGGGGCTCGACCCGTACTCGTTGCGCATTCGAGACCTCCTGCAACGATTTGGGCATGGGCTTCACTTATCTGACCAACTCCCACATGGGTGACTGCGAGACCGTCAAGGACGCCATGCGCGTCTTTAACGGCATGTATGATCTCATCGTCTATCGCGCACAGAAGGACGAGCAGTTCCTCTATGACGTCGCCGACCTGGTTGACATCCCGGTCATCAATGCCCTTACTCTCGGCGATCACCCGACTCAGATGCTCGCTGACGCTCTTACGATGGAAGAGCAATGGGGCGGTTTGCGTACGAGCCGCGGCAAGAAGATGGCTTTCGTTGGCAACTGCGCCGGCGCCCCGGTGTGGTATGGCCGTCTGTGCGCTATGCTCGACATGGACTTCCTCGCCATCGGCCCCGACGACCTCCGTCATCAGATGTGCAAGGAAATGATCGAAGAGGTGGAGGCCTGCTACGCCAAGTACGCTCCCAATAGGACCTTTACCATCACCTCTGACCTCGATGCCCTGGATGGCGTTGACGTTATCGTTACCGAGGAGTGGCGCTACATCAACCCCGAGTGCGGCGAAGAGGTTCTGGATCCCGACGACTACAACTCCTGGCTGGGCGATGCCGAGTCTTTGTACCCCTATCGCGTCACCAGCGAGCTGTGCAAGCGCACCAACAATCCCGACATCTTCTGCATGCATGAGCTTCCCTCTGTCCATAACGCAGATCACCGTGTCGGCAAAATGCTCCTCGACCAGTGCAAGAACGACCTCCATCGCGAAATCATCACCGAGGGCTTTGAGATTGCCGACGAGTGCTTTGAGGCCAACGCTTCGGTCATCTTCCGTGAGGCAGAGAACCGTCAGCACACCATCAAGGCCGTTATGTGTGCCCTTCTGGGTCTCTAGGAGTTGTATCAATGGAAAATGCAAAGTTAAAGAGCAGCAAGGTCTACGCATGGGTTCTCGTAATCGCGCTTGGCCTCATGTCTGCTGGTACGACCGGATCCTATAGCGTAATCGCCGGCTCCTTCGTCGCGCCCGTGTGCGAGGAGTTCGGGTTTGACTATTCTATCTTCTCGTATTACTTCACCGCGACGCTCATCGGTCTTGCGGCGGCGCTTCCGTTTGTCGGAAAACTCATCCCCAAGGTTGTTGGCAAGGTTTGGCTCCCCGTCGTCGAGCTTATTCTGCTCGCCGCCGGCGCAGGCATGGCTTTCTACACCGAAGTTTGGATGTTCATCGCCGCTGGCGCCCTGATTGGCATTTGCTTCGCCTTCACCACCGGCGTCGCCATGTCCGACGTTATTGACCAGTGGTTCAAAAAATCTGGTGGCCTGGCAATTGGTCTCGCTTGGGCAGTGAACTCGATTTACATGCTCATCATGAGCCCCGTCATCACCTCTGTCATCGAGGCCGCTGGCTGGAGGACTGGTTATCTGGTGCTCGCTGGCGTCTCCGCCGTGCTCATTCTCCCCGCTTCCGTCCTGATTATCCGCTATAAGCCTCAGGACAAGGGCATGCTGCCCTATGGCTACGTCGAGGGCGAGCCGGACGCCGAGACCGAGGAGACGACCGAGGATAGCACGCGTGGCGTTAGCTATGCGCGCGCCATTAAGTCGCCTGCCTTCTTCTTCTGCATCGGCTTCCTCTGCCTCGTTCAGCTCACTTGCTGCATGAACCAGCTCTTCCCGACGTATGCTTCCGAGGTTGGTTTTAGCCCCATGGTGGGCGGCTTCATGGTATCCGCTGCATCGCTCTTCGATCTGTTCCTCAATCCGATCGTCGGCACCACTTGCGATAAGTTCGGCAGCACGAAGGCCATTCTGGGCTGGCTCGCTGTCTCCATCCTCTCCTTTGTCATGCTCATGATGAGTAGCGGCAACTCGACGCTCAGCATCCTCGCAGCAGGCGTGAACGACGTAATGTACGTCATCGCTGGCACTGCCCTGACCGTTTTGGTTGTGGATGTCTTTGGCTCCCGCGATTTCGGTCGCATCTTCGCGCTGATCTGCTCCGTGGGCTATATCGTCGGCGCCTTTGGCATGCCCGTTATGATGAAGGTCTATGAGCTTGTCGGCTCCTTCCAGGGCGTCTTCATCTTCTGCATCGCATGCAACGTTATTATCGGCCTGTTCTTGCTGCTGGCAAAAAAGACTGGTAAGAACCTTTCCTGGGACGAATAGTCCGATTCGTCTTAGACATACGCTGTAGGGCTTAACCTGCAGCCGCTTTAGGGCATCGACTAACGTCGATGCCCTTTTTCATCGAATGTGACAAAGGAACAGTCCCTTTGTCACATTGAGTGGCTTGTAAATCGAGGTCTAATACTTTTCCGAGAAGTGAACGAGTGAAAACGGGCCCCCGAAGCATCAGCACTTTCGAGATGTAATTTCCTGCGGTTTTGCCAGCCAAATCCTGCTGGTTTGATGTCTAAAAATGTCGATGCTTCGGGGGCCCAAAAACGGCCGTTCACTTCTTGGAAAAGTATTAGACCTCGAGATATAGACGATGTTCGCGAGCAGCAATTAGAGCGCAAGCCTTTAGTTCTTCTTTGCAGAGAGCATGAGCCTAATTTCCGGATGGGTGTATTCGTCGAATTCTTCTGCGGCTTCGGTGTCAAAGGTGTAGTGCGACTTGATGGATTCGTCCTCCGTCTTGATGCTGATCTCCTCGTATAAGGATCCGGCTAAAAATGCCTGTTTAAATTCATCCGACAGGCTGCATGGCGTGAGGAGGCCCGGCGTGGCAACGGAAATGTCCAACCCGTTGAGCGGGGCGCAGAGCGTCGCGATATCCTGCTCGGCGCGGGCGAGGTTGTCTGCAAGGCTTGCCTCGGGGTCGATCTGACTGGTGTAATCGACGTCCGTGAGCGTGCCGTCTACATCAAAAGAAAGGTAGACATAGGCTGCTTGAGCGCCAAGGTCATTATCGCGCAGATAGCCGATAATGCGGTAGCCGTAGTCGTGATACGACTCGTATGGGTCGTCTGCCGCGACGCGTTCGCACGCGGGCTCCAAGGCATCTTGCGCGATGGCGAGCTGCTCGGCGGCTGCAGCCTTTCTTACCTGAAGCTCGCTATTTCCCTGGACAAACTGCGGGATGTAGACGCCAAGCAGCACAATGGCGGGCAACACCGCGAGAGCTACGATCTGCTTCTTGACGCTTGGGATCGTCACGCCGTATGCGTTTGCCATGGCCTCGGCATTGCTCGAGGTCTCGGCTAGCACGTCTGCCGCCGTGGCGACTGCCCCTATGGCGCCGGCGACCTCCGCGGCGCCGCCCAGGTTGCGCGCGAGATCGTTATCGCTGTTCTTGAGCAGGCGGCCGGCAGCTTGCGCGGCAAGCATACCGGCGACCTCCGCGGAGCGGTCTTTGTTGGTCTGGGCCACCGCAAGCCTGCCCTGCAGCTCCTTCCACTGTTTGCCCTGCATTCCAAAGCGCGGCGCAAGAGCGCAATAGCAAAAGATGGCGAGTTCGATTGTGGTAAGTGCGATGGCGGTATATATGCCCGCGGGTTGGAATTCCTTTTGGTGGAACGCGATATCGTTGATCATTTGGAGCGGCAACATCAACAGACATGCTACGAACGACATGACGAGTGCGGTCGCTGCGATCTTGGGGTATGTGCAGTACCGCTGTATGCGTTTCTTTTCTTGTTCGGTGAGCTGCTGCATGGGGCCTCGGCTCTCATCGTTATTCGGGGGCGATGCGCGCATGCGTTTGAGTATAAATGAGTGCAGGACGTCTGTTGTTCATATAGCGGTCAACAGCGTGCTGTTGGTGGTCGTTTGATCGCGAACGTCGTCTTTTGGAGCATGAAGCCGCTGCCGATGCCCACAAACAGCAAATCGAAGGTGAATGGTTTCCCGAGAAGTGAACGACCTAATTTGGACCCCTGAAGCACCCACGTTTTTCGACGCTAAAACCGCAGGATTTGAGTGATAAAACCGCAGGAATTGGCCTTCCAAAAGTGTCGATGCATCGAGGGTCCGATTTCACTCGTTCACTTCGCGGAAAACCATTCACCTTCGTTGTATGAGGCGCCGGATGGAAGGGTGATTATCGTCAAGCTGCTGCCTCTGCCTTGTGAATCATCTGGAGCACAAGGCATAATGCATGTAACAAGGGGGCGGTTCCTTTGTCACATCCGCTGATATGAGAGAAGAGTAGATGATTCTTTCGCTTGCCCCTATGGAGGGGATTACCGGGCATGTGTTCCGTCGTGTGCATGCGGAGTGCTTCGGTGCGCTCGATTGCTATTACACGCCGTTCTTGCCGCCGCCGCGGGTGGGAAACCGCTTTGGCGGCAAGGCGTTTAAGGAGATCGATTCTGCCAACAACCAGGGGCTCAACGTGGTACCTCAACTGATGTCCAAGAACGCGGACGAGTTTGTATGGGCGGCACAGGTGCTCGCCGACATGGGCTACCGCGAGGTCAATCTCAACCTGGGTTGCCCCTCGGGGACGGTTGTCGCCAAGGGCAAGGGTTCGGGTTTCTTGCGCAATCTCGACGAGCTCGAGGTGTTCTTGAGTGATGTGTGCGAGCGGTCGCCGTTGCCGGTATCGGTAAAGACCAGGCTGGGGCTGGAGAGCGACGACGAATACGAGCGCGTGCTCGATCTGTATTGCCGCATGCCGCTGGCAGAGCTGATTGTGCACCCGCGCGTGCAAAAGGACCGCTATACGGGCTCGCCGCGCAAGGAGTTCTATGGTGAAACGCTGGAGCGTGCGCCGTTTCCGGTCGCCTATAACGGTGACATTTTTGATCTTGAGGATATGGACGCGCTGGTGGAGGCCTATCCCGGCACGCGCCATGTGATGCTGGGACGCGGCCTGCTCGCGAACCCCGCGCTGGCTCGCATGGTTAAGGGCGGTCCTGCTGCCACGGCTGCTGAGCTGCAGCGTTTCCACGATACGCTGTTTGCGGCCTATGCAGAAGAGATTGGCGGTAATGCGGTTTTTCGTATGAAGGAGTGGTGGTTCTACGCCAAGTGCGCTTTCGCCGACCCCGCTACCGTTCACAAACTCGTACGTAAGACCAAAAAGGTCGACGAATACCGCGCCGCCGTCGAGCGCGTCTTTCGCGAGCAGCCACTCGCACCCACAGCCCGCTTCCACGGCTAGCTAGTCGTAGGGGACGTTCTTTAACGACTGGTCATTCAAGAACGTCCCCGATGACTATGTTGTACTAGAGCAGGTTCTTCTGTGCCCACGCGATGATATCGCTCGACTCGTAGAGCGGCTTGCCGTCGATGAACAGGCAGGGAACCTGGCGTTTTCCGCCGACGGCGATGAGTGTCTGCTCGGCTTCGGAATCGGTCGAGATATTGCGTTCGGGAATGGTCACGCCGTTATCGGCCAGGAAGCGCTTGACTTTTATGCAATACGGGCAGCCGGTCATAACGTACAGCGTGAGCTCATGATCAGTAGCCATAGGTCTCCAATCGGTTGAGGTTTTGATTGAAATACCCAAAGCTGCCGCGGTCTATGCGCGCGTCAACGACGACTCGATGGCCTGCACCAGAAACGCCGTGGCTCCGGTGCCGCAGGGCTTGTCGTAGTAGTCAGCAAAGCGCTGGTCGGCAAGATAGCCGTGGGCGAGACCCAGGTACGCTTCGTTCTGGGGTTCGCGCCCCCAGTTGAGACCAATCCAACGACGATGCATCGCGACGAGCTTGCGAGCCTCGCTTCCATCCGCATCGCCGTCGCCCATGGCAATCGAGAGCTGACCCAGAATAGCGCGTTCAAGTTCCTTCATGTCGTTCCATGTCTGAGGATCCATGTCCAGTAACGTTTCGTTTGCTGCGTCGATCGCCTCGTCGCCATAGCGCGCCCGCGCCTCGGCACCGTAGCGCTCCTCGTTTTCCTGCACGGCGCGCCAGCGTTCCAGTTGCGGCAAGACGGCGCCCATGAGCGAGACGGCTTCGTCGAGTGACATGCCGGTGTTTTGTGCCAGCCGCGGGGCACAATCCTCGATCATTGCCTCCATGGTGGTGTCGTAGGTGTACTTGCCGTGGTCGTAGCACCACTTGCAGTAATGATCGGTCGCGGCGCCCGCAGCATCGGTACCGCAGTCGTCGGGCGTGAGTATCATGCCGCAGCTCTGGCAATAGTGCTCGGGCATTTCGAGCAGGTGAGACAGGGGCTCGTCGGTCACGGCGGCGATGAGCTTCATCATGTCGATGCCCGGTGTGACCTCGCCGCGTTCCCAACGGCTGACGGCTTGGCGTGTGACGAAGAGCTTGGCGGCGAGCTGCTCCTGGGTAAGGTGATGGGCGCGACGGACAGCGATGAGCTTTTCTGCAAAGGCCATGGCGGCTCCTTTCTGCTGGTTGATGGCTTAAGCATACGCGGCGGCAGGCGCCCTTCCAAGCAACCGTTGGTTGCACGACGGGGAACCGCGGCGAAGAATTGCGCGCAACGCCACGCACCTCCATGCCGTACAATGACCGGCATGGAACCTATTGCACACATACATACCGATCTGCCGCAGAAGTTTGGCATTCCGCGCAACAGCTTTTTGGCGCCCCATCTGCAGGGACGCATTGTCTTTGAGCCGGAATTTGCCTCCAACGCAGCGGTCGAGGGTCTGGACTCCTTCTCTCACCTATGGCTGCTGTGGCGCTTCGAAAACGGAACGCCCGGCGGCACGGCTAAGGACATAGCTGCCGATGCCAAGACGCAGGACAGGTCCGGCACCAACGCAAAATGGTCGAAAACCGTGCGCCCGCCGCGGTTGGGTGGAGCCAAGCGCGTGGGCGTGTTTGCCACACGCAGTCCATTTCGCCCTAATCCCATCGGTCTTACCTGTGTCAAGCTCGATCGTATCGAGCTTACCGATGACGGCCCCATCATCCATGTGCTGGGGGCCGACCTGCGCGACGGCACGCCCATCTACGACATTAAGCCCTACATTCCGTTTGCGGACTGCCACCCGGATGCGACAGGCGGCTGGATTGAGGGTGCTCCGTGGCAAGAGCTCGATGTTGAGTTTCCACAAGCGCTGCAGGATATGGTCCCGCCCGCAAAGCTCCCCGGCTTGGTCGAGGTCCTTTGCCAAGATCCGCGCCGCGCGGGCAGCAAGCACGAGCCAAACCGCGTTTACCATTTGGCTTACGCCGGGCTCGACATATCGTTTACGGTCGACGGAGCCGGGTTGACGGTAACCGCCATCAACGACGCTCAAGACTAATCTGCCATCTGCCCGTATCCGTCAAAATCAACAGCAAACCCCATGCCAAAACCGCCCACGCTGGTGGACAATAACGCCTACCAAAACAATCAACTTTGCACGGGAGTTCAGCATGAAATACGACTTTAGCTCGCTTATCGACCGCCACGGCATGGACTCCATCGCCGTTGACTCCTGGGGCGAGATCCCCGGCATGGCTCCGAACGCACCCGACGAGGGCTTCGACCGCATCCCCATGTGGGTGGCCGACATGAATTTTGCCACGGTGCCCACGGTCCAGGAGTACATCATCAAGCGCGCTCAGCACCCCATGTTTGGCTACTTCAATCCGCGTCCCGAGTATTTCGATCGCATCATCGAATGGCAGAGGCGCCGCAATGGCGTTGAGGGCTTGGCACCGGAGCATATCGGCTACGAAAACGGCGTGCTGGGCGGTGTCGTGTCGACGTTGCGCGCGTATGTCCAGCCGGGCGATGCGGTGCTGGTCCATAGCCCCACCTACATCGGCTTTACCAAATCCATCGAAGCCGCGGGCTATCGTATTGTCCACAGCCCGCTTAAGCTCGACGATCAAGGCGTGTGGCGTATGGACTTTGAGGACATGGAGCACAAGCTCGCCCAAAACCACATCCATGCCGCGGTGTTCTGCTCGCCGCACAATCCCTGCGGCCGCGTATGGGAGCGCGACGAGATCGAGCGCGCCATGGACATCTATCGCCAGCACGATTGCGTGGTGATCTCGGACGAGATTTGGTCCGATATCATCCTGCCGGGGCACAAGCATATCCCGACGCAGTCGGTGAGCGAGGATGCCCGCATGCGCACGGTTGCCCTCTACGCGCCCAGCAAGACGTTCAACCTGGCGGGCCTGGTCGGCAGCTACCACATTGTCTACAACGAGACGCTGCGCGACCGCATGTGCGCCGTGTCCAACAAGACCCACTACAACGAGATGAATGTCCTCTCCATGCATGCGCTTATCGGTGCCTACCAGCCGCAAGGCTACGAGTGGGTGGACGAGCTCAACCAGGTGCTTGCCGGCAATATCGAGTACTTCTGCACGTATGCAGAAAAACACTGGAAGGGCATCGCGTTTTCATGTCCGCAGGGCACGTACATGGTGTTTATTGACTGCACCGAGTGGTGCCGCGAGCATGGCCGCGATATTCAGTGGCTGCTCGACGAGGGGGCGCGCGTGGGCGTGGGGTATCAGGACGGCCGCCCGTTCCATGGACCCTGCCACATTCGTGTGAATCTGGCGCTGCCGCTTTCGCGCGTAAGGGAAGCGTGCGACCGCCTGGACCGCTACGTTTTTAATGCGCGGTAAGTGTGCACTGCACACGGGGCCTTCTGCCAAGTCGGCTAGAAGGCCCCGTGTGGTAAGGCATCTGTAACCATTGGGCGCAGACCTTCTGCGGAGGCTTACTTTTCCTGAATCTGCTTACCGCAGAGATGCTCAATCGTAATCTCGTAGAGCTGGACACCCTTAATGTCCTTGGCGATTTCCTCTTCGACTTCTTCGGCAGAAGGGTAGTACTTAAGCGCGAGCTGGCGAACTTTATCCTCGATAAACGCGGGGGTGTCATTCGCCAGGCGACAACGGCCAAAGACGACGGTGCTCATAACGTAGGGAGCCCAGTCGCCGTCCTGGTACCACTCGTTTCCGTAAACGGTAAAGCAGGCCTTGTCATCGCGCTTGAGTGCGTCGACCTTGTGGCCAGCCTTGGCGCCATGGAAATAAATCTTGTCGTGCTCGGCGTCAAAGAAGTAGTTGACGGGAATGGCGTACGGGTAGCCATCGTCGCCGTTGACGGCAAAGACGCCGCGCTTGCAGGTGGCGAGCAGTTCGCGCGCTTCCTCGTCGGTGATGGCGCGTTTCTTTCGACGTAAGGGCCTAAACATCGTTGGCTTCCTTTCTGGTCGTGCGTGGTGGTTGAGCACAAACTATAGCGAAACGGATGCGTTTTTCTTGATGCGGGCGAGTATGTTTTTGAGCTTGTTAAAGTCGAGCGGTTTGGACAGATGGGCGTTCATGCCAGCATCGTGTGCCGCCTTGGCGTCCTCGGCAAAGGCATTGGCGGTGAGCGCGATGATGGGGATATCGGCTGCATCGACCTTCTCGCTCAGACGAATCGCGCGGGTTGCCTCATAGCCGTCCATGTCCGGCATCATAATGTCCATCAGGATCGCATCGAAGCTGCCGGCGGGATGCGACAGGTACAGATCGACGACCTCGTTGCCGTTGGCGGCGCGGGTGACCACGACGCCCTCGGATTCTAGCAGCGTCTGGGCAATCTCGGCATTCAATTCGTTGTCTTCGGCGAGCAGCACGTTCATGTCGGTGAGCGAGCAGTCGGGCGCACTCTCAACCGTATTCGCCCGCGCCTGGGGATTCTCGTCGATATCGAGCGGAATCTCCACGTAGAACGAGGTGCCCACATGGAGCTCACTGGTGACTTCGATGGTGCCGCCCATCAGTTCAATAAGCGACTTGACGATTGGCATGCCCATGCCGGTTCCTTGGAACTTGCTGCGCGCATCGTCACCTTCTTGGGCAAACGGCTCATAGATATGCTTTAAAAACTCGGGAGTCATGCCAATGCCGGTATCCGAAACGCTAAAGCAAAAGAGCGCGCGTCCGTTATCGAGTGGCTTGGTCTTTGAACTAAAGGTGACGGAGCCGCCGTGCTTGTTGTACTTAATGCTGTTGTCTAACAGGTTGATCATGATCTGTCGGATATGGGTGGGACTGCCGATCATGTATGGCCCCGTGGCGTACGGCAGACTATTGTCCTGCATGGTGATGCCGCTACTGGACGCGCGGAGCTTGCACAGAACCAGCGTATTGTCACAGAGCTCTTTGAGATTAAAAGGCGCATGCTCCAGTGTTAGCTTGCGGTCTTCGATTTTGCCCATCTCGAGGATGTCGTTGATTAGCGAGAGCAGGTGATTGGCGGCAACGCGCGCCTTGGCACGGCTCTCGCGGGCGACCTTGATATCGCCTTCCTTCAATTCCTCAATCTCGATAAGGCCCAGGATACCGTTGAGCGGCGTACGGATGTCGTGGCTCATGCGCGTGAGGAATGCCGTCTTAGCGGCATTGGCAGTGTCGGCTTTTTTGCGCTCGGTTCGAGCGCGCACGAGCGCCCAGATGAGCAGGACGATGCCGACCGACAACATACCGATGAGGGTAGCGGCAATGGCGGTGCGGTTGCGAAAAAGGAATTGAAGCGTGTCTGATTCCTGGGCCGTGTACGACGTGGAGGAGTAATTGCTTGCGGAGAGCGATTCTCCGGCATTGATGATGCCCTTGTTGATGATTCCCAGCAGCTCGGGCTTTCCGCGCGAAATCCAGCACGAGAGCTCACAGGTGTCAGGGAGCTCGACCGTCTCGTAGTCCTTGAGATCATAACGGTCGCCGATGGTTTTTATGCGTGAGCTGGGAGCGACGATGCAGTGCGCCGTTCCCTTCCTGAGGGCGTCGAACGCTTCATCGTCGGATTGGTATTCGGTCACGGTCGCTGTGGGGAACAGACTTTCAAGTGCATTTTTGTTGACAAACGATGATTTGGTACAGGCGATGTTCTGAAGGTCTTTGTTCAGGTCGCTGCCGGTGTGGATGGCGGTGAGGGATATGGTCCCCAACGATACCGACTGCACAACGCCTGATTGCTCGGCAAACCAGTAATCTCGGTATACCGGCAGCACAACGTCTATGCTTCCCTTTGACAGGGCCTTTGACATCATCTTGTAGCTATCAAAGGCGACGGTTTTGACCGTAATGCCAAATTTATCGTGCAACGTCGTCGCAAGCGATGCGAGCGAGCCTTCCATTTCGCCGTTTTCGTCTTCGTTGCAGTAGGGGAGTCTGCCCGTAATGTAGCCGAGCGCGATGGTGTTGTCATTTGTTTTGAGCCAGGAACGTTCGGGGCCGTTGAGCGATGATGAACCGCTGTTTTGGGCCGAGTAGTTAGATTTGACTTCGTCGATATAGCGTGGGTTGACGCGGGCGATTGCCGACATGGCGGCATTGATGTCGTCCATTAGGTCGGGGCGGCTTTTGGGGACGGCAAAATAGTAGTCGCTCGAACCAATGTAGAACATGGGGGAGGCGCTGGGCGACGAGGTCGTGTCGTTCATGATGATGGCATCGACCTCGTTGTTTGCGAGCGCGTCAAAGAGGGCACCGCCAGTGTTGATTTCTTTATAGGTGCAGGTAATGCCTTCGTTGGCGAGCCACTGTTGGCCAACGAAGGTTTGCATAACGCCGGGGTTGCAGCCGATGGTAAGGCCTTGGAGCGCTTGGGGGTCACCCTTGGCCAGATCGTCGCGATCGGGCTTGGCGTAGATGAAGTAGCGCTCGGTGCCCTCGGGGTTCGAGGAAAAGAGCAGCTTTTGGGCACGTTCCTCGGAGTAGGAGATGTTGGGCATGAGGTCGATCTCGCCCGCCTCGAGCATGTCCAAAAGCTCGGTGAAGGTGCCGGAGACGTATTCGTACCGCCAGCTGGGCGTGTAGTACGACAGGGTCTGGAGGTACTCGTAACCCCATCCCGAGAGACGCTCGCCGGGGGTGCCGTCCTGGAAGCCCTCGTTGTTGACGAGCCAGCCGACGCGGACCGTCTTGACTGGCTGACTAGAGTCATCGGCAAAAGCCTGAACAGGCGCGATTGAACTCAGCACGGCAAGCGCGGCAAGCACAATGGTCAGGGCGCGACATATAACTGAACGAAGGGCAGTGGCAGCTCTCACATGCAATCCTAACGAATCGAGACATTACCGCATAAGGATACCAGCTCAGCCTGCCCAGTTGGCAGCTGTGCCGCTAAACGCTCCCGCCCGGCAGCTGGGGACAGTCCCTTTCTGCCGGCACAAAAGGAACGTCCCTAGCTGCCGGTTGTGGGACAATACCGGGCGAACGTGATTGGGCGTCTGGGAAAAGGGGTCGCGATGAACAAGTTGAGGACGCTTGCCGATGTGCTGCGACAGGCTGGCTTTGCGCGCATCACGGGTCTGTTTCTTATCTTTTACCTGCTGTGCTCGACGGCTGTCTGGCTGTCCGAGCCTACGACCCTCACCTTTGGCGATGGACTTTGGTTTAGCTTCGAGACGGTCTCGACCATCGGCTTTGGCGACATTCCGGCCGAAACACCGGTTGCCCGCGCTATTACCGTCGTCTTGAGCGTTATTAGCATCTTCTACATCGCCATGCTCACGGGCGTGGCGGTGAACTACTGCAATACGCTCATCAAGATGCGTCAAAAGGACACCATGGCGCGCTTTATGGACGATCTTGAGCATTTGGAAGAGCTCGATTGCGACGAGCTCGCCGATCTGTCGCGCCGCGTGCGCGAATATCGGCGCCGCCAACGCTAGAGCGGGCGCCGCGCGTCACAATGAGGGGGACTGAATATGAATATCACCGTGTATCTGGGTGCCAGCGTCGGCAATGACCCGGCGTTTCTGCCCGCGGTGCAGGAGCTGGGCAACTGGATTGGCGCCAACGGACACGCGTTGGTATACGGCGGGTCCAAATCGGGCCTGATGGGTGCGCTCGCCGATAGCGTGCTCGATGCTGGCGGACACGTGACGGGTGTTGAGCCGAGCTTTTTTATCGAGGCCGAGTTTCAACATGACGGTATCGACGACCTCATCGTGACGAGTGATATGGCCGAGCGCAAAGCCAAGATGATTGAGCTCGGCGATGCGTTCATCGCCTTTCCCGGTGGGACGGGCACGCTCGAGGAGATTGCCGAGGTCATGTCCGCGGTGTCGTTGGGGCACCTGAGTGCTCCGTGCATCCTGTATAACCTGGACGGTTACTACAACGACCTCAAGGCGCTGCTCGGGCACATGATTGATAAAGGGCTTTCGAGCCCGAGGCGCCAGCACGGCATCTACTTTGCCGACGATTTGCGCGAGATTGTCTCGATTATCAACGGATGAGTCTTGAGCCTGTCCCGCTATGGCTCCCAATGGTGCCGTTTGCGGCGCAGACGGTTGGCTCGTTCGGGCAAGGCTCGCTCTACAATAAAACATAACTATGTCGACTTTGACCGCGGGAGGACCCGATGGATAACCTTGCCAAACCCACAAACCGCGCGCTGTTTTTAGTTAGCGTTGCTGTGACCGGTGCGTTCGCAGGTGCCGCGGTCTGGCTGTTCTTTTTTGCGATGGAGCACGGTATCGACTATCTGTGGACCGAGATTCCACACGCGCTGGGCGTCGCTTCGCCCGAGCTCGCCAGCGGCCCGTTTGGCTTTTTGCCGTACCCGTTTTTTGTCTGCCTGCTGGGCGGCCTATTAATCGGTCTGTACGAAAAGATGGCAGGCGCCAAGACCGATGACCTCAACCAGGTGATGGCTAAGGTTAAGCAAGACGGGCGCTACCCGTACGACAACCTGGGCAAGCTTTCGCTCGCGGCGTTGCTGCCGCTGCTGTTTGGCGGCAGCATTGGACCGGAGGCCGGTCTGACCGGTGTTATCGCGGGTCTGTGCAGCTGGGTCGGTGACCGTATGCGTTGCTTTGGCGCCGAGTTTAGGGAGCTCACGCTGCTGGGCACCCAGGCTGCCCTGACGGCGCTCTTTACCGCGCCCGTCTTTGGCTTTGTAGCACCGCTTGCCGGTAGCGCCGACGGCCAGGGCGAAGACGCCGACGATGAGTCCGCGTCCGGCGAGATCACCATCAAGCTGCCCAAGGTGCAAAAGACCGTGGTCTATGGCATCGCGATTGCCGGCGGTCTGGGCACCTACCTGCTGCTTGGCCAGCTTGTGGGCGGCGGCATGGGCATGCCCAGGTTCGAGTCCGCCGAGGTGGGCAACCTGGAACTTGCCTGGCTCATTCCGCTGGCGTTGGTCGGCACCGTTTGCGGCTGGCTGTACTTTGTCTCCGAGCACGCAAGCGAGGCGCTGTCTCATGCAATAGGGGAGCGTCCTGTCGTCAAAGCCATGCTGGCCGGTCTGGCGCTCGCCATCTGCGGCACGGTCCTGCCCTACACCATGTTTGCCGGCGAGACCCAGGCCGACGTGCTCATGGAAACCTACCTGACCATTCCCGCCGGTGTGCTCATTGCGACCGGTCTGGTCAAGGCCATGCTAACCCCCGCCCTCATCAACCTGGGCTGGCGCGGCGGCCACTTCTTCCCGGTTATCTTCTCGGGCGTAAGCCTGGGCTATGGCCTTGCTATCCTCACCGGCGCAGATCCGGTCTTTTGTGTCGCCGTCTGCACGGCATCGACGATGGGTGCGGTCATGCGCCAGCCGGTCATGGTCGTGGGCCTGCTGCTCATGTGCTTCCCACTCAAAGGTATCGTCTGCATGATCATCGCCGCCGTTATCGCTTCCGGCATTCCGCTGCCCAAGCCGCTGCGCAAGTAGCGCGGTTTTTCACGAGTCAATTCCAGGGGTACGAGATGATCCTGTACTTTAGTGCGACAGGGAACAGCGAGCATGTGGCGCGTCGCATTGCAGCGGCGACAAGCGACAAAGTTATGTCGATTGAGCGCTTTGATGCCGAGATCCTTCACCTTGCTGTGATGGAAGGCCCCTGTCGGCTGGGGTTTGTCGCCCCGGTATACGCCTGGGGCTTGCCGACGCCAATGATCGAGTTTTTGAAGACTGTCGACCTATCGGTTGCTGCCGGCACAAAGGGCGGCGAGCGCCCCTATACGTTCTATGTCTCGACATATGGTTCGACGACCGGGCAATCGGCCAAGTTCGCCCGCGATCTGCTACACGAGCGTGGGCTCGAGTTAGATGCGGCGATGAGCGTCAAGATGCCCGATACCTGGACGCCCGTGTTTGATTTGTCCGACTCCAAAAAGGTCGAGAACATCAACAAGGCGGCCGAGGTGCAGATCGATGCGGCGATTAAGGCAGTTCGGGCGCGCCGCACGGGCAACATGATGCGCCATCGCGTGCCTCTGTTTGCATCGTGCGCGTATCACGCAATTGGGCTGCCGCGCATGCAGCAGACGAGCAAGTTTGCCGTCGATGCCGATTGCTGCATCGGCTGCAGCCTGTGTGCCAAGCGCTGCCCCATGGCGGCGATCGAGATGCGCGACGGCCTTCCCGTCTGGACAAAGCCGGAGTGCGCAGCCTGCCTTCGTTGCCTGCACTGTTGTCCCAAGTTTGCCATCTCGCGCGGTAAGCGCACGGCCTTCCACGGCCAGTACAGGCATCCCAAGCCAGGTGTGAGGATGTAGCGGCTGCTGGCCGCGCTATTTCCAAATTGCGAGCGCGGCGGTACCCAGGACGATGAGGGCGAGACCGATGGCGCTGCGTCGTGAGAGTTTTTCGTTGAATGCCAGGCGCGCAAATAGTACCGATACGACAATCGATAGTTTGTCGATCTGCACCACGACACTCACCTGGCCTGCAGCGATGGCATAGTAATAGAGCAGCCACGATGCTCCGGTCGCGATGCCCGATGTTGCGAGAAATGTGAGTTCGCGCCGGTCAGCGTGCGCGACCTGCTCCAGTTTTCCCTTGACTGCCACGATTGCCCATGCCATAACCAGTACCACACAGGTACGGATTGCCGTGGCCAGGTTGGACTCGACGCCTTCGATGCCAACCTTGGCAAGGATGGACGTGAGCGCCGCGAACGCGGCGGCACCGAGGGCGTAAGCGAGCCAGGTCCGGTCTTGCTGCTGCTCGGGTCCGGCGGACTGCTTCTTCTCGATCATTAAAAACGTGCCGAGGGTGATGACAGCGGTTCCCACGAGCTTAACCGCAAGGTTGCTCGTCTCGCCAAAAAGCACGATGGCGATCAGTGCAGCGAGTACGGTGCTCATCTTGTCGACTGGTACGACCTTATTGACGTCTCCGATGCCCAACGCCTTAAAGTAACAGATCCACGAAGCACCGGTGGCGAGTCCCGAGAGGACGAGAAAGAGCCAGGATCTGGATTCGATGCTGCCAATGGTTCCAATGGATCCAGAAATGCCCGCCATTGCCCAGGCGAAAACGAGCACCACGCAGGTGCGAATGGCCGTCGCGACATCGGAGTCGGTCTGCTTGATGCCGCATTTGGCCAGGATAGATGTGATGCCGGCAAAGAAAGCCGACACAAATGCTGCTGCGACCCACGACACGGGTGAAATGCCTCCCCAAAGAACGACCGCGCCAGATTACGGCGCTCGTCCGATGATACCGTCCCGCCATGAAGCTTTGATATCGCTGTGGTGAGACAGGGGCCATAGTTCGAGAGGGCATTTGGTTAAGGCTCGAATCGAAGATATGCTGTCGGCTTCTCTTTGGTTGCCGAGATCTAAACGGCATGTCGTGAAGGGTGGTAGCGACGTTGTTGCTGCTTCTTCTTATCTAGTAAATGAGGTGGGGTGCCGCCCAAGCCCTTTAGCTGTCGATTACAGGTCGCGTACTCGATAAACCTTGGTGCTGACGGTGCAGCTGATTGCACATAGCGCGAGCGCCAGTACGGCAATTCCTGCACACAGACAGCCAAGAACGGCGGGATCGGGATTCGCTCCGGCAATCGACATGAGCCAGTTGCTGATGGGGTTGGAGGAACTCAGCATTGCCATGGTGCCGCAGCCAAACAGGGCAAACAGGCCAAGGGATAGGCGCAGCGCCTCCATGTGTCCAAATCGGAAGAACAGCGGCTGTGTCAAGAATACCATCATGAGGGAGATGAGCATCGATGCCGCCGAGGCGGTTGCGATTTCAAAGATCGTCTGGCATGTCGAAGGGATGCCCATGGGGTCGAAGAGCGGAAGGGCGAGGATGTTCAGAAGCGTAGCCGCGCACGCCATGACGACCGAGAAGATAACGATGCACAGGTAGCGTGCGCAAATAATGTCTTTGCGCGAGAAGGGCAACGTTGCTCGATAACGCTCCCAGCCGTTTTGGTTATCGTAGCCAGCTAGCGAGTTCATGATTATGATGGGCGACATTGCGCTGACCGCACAGGCGCCGGCGCTCATGCCGGAATCGCCGTCTGTCGCGTTGGCAAGGGTCAATACGACGAATATGAACAGGCCGACGCCCGCGATGCTCGGGACAAGCGTGCGGACGATGGCGAGATCGGACATAAAGGCGCGTTTCATTTCGAAGCCCCTTTCAGCATGAGGCGCAGATAGTCATCAATGGTTGCCCGATCGCAGGGAATCTCGGGAAAGGCCTCGAGCGTATCGCGACGGTTGGGCACGAGCACGTCCACGCTATAGGCGTGGTGGGCGGCACGGGCGCCTTCGACGCAAGCCATGAGCTCGGACGCCTGTGCTTGGGTGCAGTGGGCGATGCCGGCTCGGTCGGTAATTTCCTCGCGCGGCAGGTCAAACACAATCGAGCCGTTATCGATGCAGATGACGCGGTCGGCAGTGCGATCGAGGTCGGATGTAATGTGGCTCGAGAGCAGCACGCTGTGCTGGCCGTCGGCGACAAAGGCAAGCAACTCGTCGAGCAGTTCCTCGCGCGCCATGGGATCGAGGCCCGCGGTGGCTTCGTCCAAAACGAGCAGCTTGGCATTGTGGCTGAGCGCACAGGCGAGCTGCAGCTTCATGCCCATGCCGCGGGAGAGGTCCTTGACCTTCGTCTTGGGATCGAGGCCAAATCGGTCGATGAATCCGGCGAACGTTTCGCAGCTCCACGTGGGGTATGCCGGGCCTACGAGCTTCTCGACCTGGCCCACCTTGAGCGTGGAGGGGAAGGGACACGTGTCCAGGACAAGCCCGATGCGGGAGCGCAGGTGGCGCTGCGTCTCGTCGGGCGCGTTGGCGTCGCAGCGCTGTCCAAGCAGATGCACCTCGCCGGCATCGGGCTTTATAAGCCCAAGCGCGGCGCGAATGGTCGTCGTCTTGCCGGCGCCATTTGCGCCCACAAAGCCAACGATCTGGCCGGGCTCCACGGCGAGTGTGACGTCGCGCAGTGAAAAGTGGTTGCTCACGCGGCGCGATACACCTTTGAGTTCTAGCAACTTTTGCATGGTATAGCCTTTCTTGCAGATGGCTACTGCATGGTTTCGGGGGCTACCAGGTCGAGCATCTCGTGCAGTTTGTCGCGCGTGACGCCCAAGGCTTCGGCTTGGTTCGCCGCTTTCGCAAGCAGCTCTTCGATATGGCAGAGCTGGTTTTCGCGCAAGAGCTCCTGGTTGCCCTCGGCGACAAAACAGCCCTTGCCCTGCACGGTGTAGATAAAGCCGAGTTGCTCCAGGTCGGCGTAAGCGCGCTTGGTGGTGATGACACTCACGCCAAGATCGCTCGCGAGTGCACGGATGCTGGGGAGTTTGGCTCCCGCAGCGAGCGCGCCCGAAAGGATCTGAGCTTTGACTTGCGAGGCTATTTGCTCGTAGATGGGCTTGTCGCTCGAATTGGATAGGATGATGTCCACAGCGGCTCCTTAGCTGTTGGGCTACACGTGTATATAACCGGTAAGCACAGTATATATACACTATGTACAGTTACGCAAGAGACAAATTCGGATTGGGCCGGCTACCCAGGCCCCAACTGATGAATTTGTCCTGATAGGCGCCCTAGAGCGGGATTTCGCGGCTACAATAGTGCGGTTACATCGACGTAATGCACTCAATGCAAGAAAGGATCCGCATGGCAAGCCTGTCGGATGAAATCTCGTCGCGCCGCACATTCGCGATCATCAGCCACCCGGACGCCGGTAAGACCACGCTTACCGAGAAGCTGCTGCTCTATACCGGCAGCATCCAGACTGCCGGTTCGGTCAAGGGCAAGAGCTCGGCCAAGCACGCCGTCTCGGACTGGATGGACATCGAGAAGGAGCGCGGCATTTCCGTTACCTCCTCGGTGCTGCAGTTCACCTATAATGGCGCCTGCGTCAACATCCTCGATACCCCCGGCCACCAGGACTTCTCGGAGGATACCTACCGTACCCTTATGGCCGCCGACGCCGCAGTCATGGTCATCGACGGCGCTAAGGGCGTCGAGGCCCAGACCAAAAAGCTCTTTAAGGTCTGTACGCTGCGCCACATTCCCATCTTCACCTTTGTGAATAAGCTCGACCACGAGGCTCGCGATCCGTTTGAGCTCATGGAAGAGATCGAGAACGTCCTGGGTATCAATACGTATCCCATGAACTGGCCGATCGGCAGTGGTCGCAACTTCCGTGGCGTGTTCGACCGTCAGACTCGTCGCGTCATTGCCTTTGAGGGCGACGGTCATGCCAACGCCACCAAGAAGGTCGCCGAGGTCGAGGCCGAGCTGGGCGATCCTTCCATGGACGAGCTCATCGGCGAGGAGAACCACAAGAACCTGATGGACGACATCGAGCTGCTCGATGGCGCCGGCGACGAGCTCGACTTGGATGCTGTGGCCTGCGGCAAGCTGAGCCCGGCGTTCTTTGGCTCGGCGCTCACCAACTTTGGTGTGGAGCCCTTCCTCAAGGAGTTCCTGCGCCTGGCCCCGACGCCGCGCGCCTATATCGATACGCTCACCAGCGAGCCGGTCGATCCCTGCCGCGACGACTTTAGCGGCTTTGTGTTTAAGATCCAGGCCAATATGGACAAGAACCACCGAGACCGCATCGCCTTTGTGCGCATTTGCTCGGGCAAGTTCGAGCGTGGCATGGACGCCTTCCACGTGCAGGGCAACCGTAAACTCAAGCTTGCCACGGGCACGTCGATGATGGCCGATGACCGCGCCATCGTGGACGAGGCATACGCGGGCGATATCGTGGGCCTGTTCGATCCGGGTATCTTTAGCATCGGTGACACCGTGTGCTCTGGCAAGCGCCATGTGCAGTATCCGCAGATCCCGACGTTTGCCCCCGAGATGTTCGCCCGCATTACGCAGGTCGATACGCTCAAGCGCAAGCAGTTTGTGAAGGGCATGGAGGAGCTTGCCCAGGAGGGCGCCATCCAGATCTTCCGCGAGCTGGGTGCCGGCATGGAGAGCGTCATCGTGGGCGTGGTCGGCGTACTGCAGTTTGAGGTGCTCGAGCGCCGCCTTAAGGCCGAGTACCGTGTTGAGGTTCGTCGCCAGCCGCTGCCCTATACGGACATTCGCTGGATCCAGAACGACCCTGATACCATTGACATTCCGGCTCTTTCGCTCACGCGCGACGCCCTGCGCGTCGAGGACATGCGCGGCGGTAAGCTGCTGCTGTTCACGAGCCCGTGGAACGTGGATTGGGCAACTGACCACAACCCCGACCTTATCCTGTCGGAGTTTGGCAACGTGGCCTTTTAGCGCATCGGCGCGGTGGCCCTGCGGGGCTGCCGCGCCGTTTACTTGCCTGATGCCGTATGAGCGGCTATCATACCCACCGTCGTCTCAAGACCGGGGCGTCCGAGCAGTTCGGGTCCGATATCCTGCTCGTTAAACCTAAAACCAAAGGAGTACATAATGATCAAGAAGGTCATGGAGGACTACAAGGTCCTGTTGCGGAGCATTCCCGCGGCAACGGTTTCGCTGTTTTTCGTGAGCGTCATCATGATGAACCTACTGGCCAACAAAGAGCTCATCAGCCTGCCGTATCTGGCACTCGATTGCGGCTTTGTGGTGAGCTGGGTTTCGTTTTTGTGCCAGGACATGATCTGCAAGCGCTTTGGCGCCAAGGCATCCATCAAAATCTCTATCCTCGCGCTGCTGGTCAACCTGGCCGTGAGCCTGTGCTTTTGGGCATGCTCGCTCACGCCCGGCATGTGGGGCGCCTACTACGACACGGGCATGATCGAGGTCAACAGCGCCCTTAACGCCACCATTGGCGGCACCTGGTACGTGGTGCTGGGCTCTTCGCTGGCAATGCTCGTTTCTGCCGTGGTTAACTCCACGCTCAACCAGTCGCTCGGCCGTATGCTCAAAAAGAATAACTTTGCGAGCTTCGCCTTCCGCTCCTATGTGTCCACGGGTGTTGGCCAGTTTGTCGACAACCTGGTCTTTGCCATTGTGGTGAGCCACACGTTCTTTGGTTGGACCTGGGTGCAGGTTCTTATGTGCTCGCTGACCGGCGCTGTTGCCGAGCTGCTGTGCGAGGTCTTCCTGAGCCCCGTGGGCTACAAGGTCGTGCGCGGCTGGGAGCGCGAGAATGTGGGTGCCGAGTACCTCGAGCGTCACGCAACCGCCTAAGGAGCAAGCATGCGGGTTTTGATCACGGGCGCTTCGGGCGGTATCGGAGCCGCGTGCGTGCAGCGCTTTTTGGACGAGGGCCACGAGGTCGTGGGCTTTGATCTGCTGCCGGCGGCGATCGAACACGAGCGCTACCGCCATCTGATCGTTGATGTCCGCGAGCCGGACTCGTTTCCAGTTGACCTTGAACCCCAGGTAATCGTGAACGTTGCCGGTACGCAGGATTCGGCCGACGACATTGCCGCCAACCTGCGTGGCACCATCAACGTGACTGAGCGCTACGCCTTTGTGGGGGAGGGGCTTGCCGCCAAGCCGGCGCCGGCTATCAAATCCGTGGTCAATGTGGGGTCGGCGAGCGGACATACGGGATCGGAGTTTCCTGTCTATGCTGCCAGCAAGGGCGGCGTTATCGCCTACACCAAAAACCTTGCAAACCGCCTGGCGCCGCAGGCCATCGCCAACAGTGTGGACCCGGGCGGCGTTATCACGCCGCTCAACCGTTGCGTGATGGAAGACGAGCGCCTGTGGAACCAGATTATGGAGCTCACGCCGCTTAAGCGCTGGGCCACCGCCCAAGAGATCGCCGAGTGGATCTACTTTGTGGG
The DNA here is from genome assembly GCA_958407995.1 of uncultured Collinsella sp. Classification (GTDB taxonomy): domain Bacteria; phylum Actinomycetota; class Coriobacteriia; order Coriobacteriales; family Coriobacteriaceae; genus Collinsella. Next base: position 32,158 of record CATYJU010000002.1, on the reverse strand, counting down.
CGTGACCAACCGGTTTATGACCGGGCAGAGCCTGCTGATCGATGGCGGCGAGGCCGGCCGCACACAATTTATTTGGCCCGAATAGGAAACGCGCCCGATGGAAAGCCGTCGGGCGCGTTTTTGATGTATCGATTTTTAGCCGAGGCAAGTCCAGTTGACGGGGGTCGAGCCGTGCTGTTCGAGTAGCCGATTGGCTGCCGAGAAGGGGCGCGACCCCATAAAAGCGGGGAGTTCTGCCGTGGCACGGTTGGCCGAAAGTGGCGAGGGGTGCGTGGAGGCCAGACAGAACTTGCCGCTTGCCTTGCCCGCGCCGGTCGCGGCGAGCTTGCCCTCAACCATCTGCTGGGCAAAGCGGCCCCATGCCAAAAAGACTACCGGCTGGGGCAGCTGACAGCAGCGTTCGATAACGTAGTCGGTGAGCGCGCTCCAGCCCAGCTTGGCGTGCGAGTTCGCGGCATGCTCGCGCACGGTGAGCGTAGTGTTGAGGAGCAATACGCCCTGCTGTGCCCATGGCGTTAGATCTCCCGTGGCGGGAACGGGGCAGCCCAGGTCGGCATTGAGCTCCTTATAGATGTTGCGCAGGCTCGGCGGCAGCTTGGTTTGCGTCGCGGGGACCGAGAACGATAACCCCATGGCCTGGTTGGGTCCGTGATAGGGATCTTGACCCAAAATGACAACCTTGACCTGGTTGGCCGGCGTGTAGGCGAGGGCATTGAGGATGTCGTCTTGTGCTGGGTAGATAGTCTGCTCGGCACGCAAAAGGGCGATGCGCTCGAGCAGCTGGTTCGTCGTGTCACGTACCGGCTGTGGCGCATCGCCCAACCAAGTTGTTATGTTGCGGTCGCGAGTTGCGGTGTCCATGGGGCTCCTTTATGGCAGATGCTCTGTTGGCATCTATTGTAAAGGCACACCGGAAACCTTTATGCCGCGGCTGCATAAGGAGTGGGGACTACGAGACGCGCTCGGGCGCTCCTGCCATACGGGCCTGTCCATGTTCACGGAGGCGCGGAAGCTCGACGGTTGCCACCATGACGCCGGTGAGGATGAGGGCGGCGCCAAAGAAGGCGATGGGGCTCAGGACCTCGCCGACCAGGAAGAACGAGAAGACGGCAGAGCAGACCGGTTCGAGTGAGAAAGCGAAGCCGGTGGTCTCGGCGGGCACGTGGGGCTGCACGAGCGTCTGGGTGATAAAGCCATAGGCAGAGCAGATGAGTGCGAGGGCAACGACGACTACGACCTCGCCCGGCGTGCCGGGAAGCGTGAAACCGCCAAAGACGAATGCGGCGATGCCCGAGAACAGGCCGCCAAAGCCCAGCTGCCAAACGCCCAGAGCCAGCGGGTCGACATCTTCGACAAAGCGCTTCGCCACAATGATGTGGCCGGCATAGACAAAGGCCGAGAGCAACATGATGAGCGCGCCCGGGTTCAGGCTGGTGAAGTCGGCGCCCGAGAGCAGCAGCATGCCACAGGTGACGATGGCGGTGCCGACGAGAACTTTGCGCTCGGGGGCGCGGCGCAGCAGGGCGGCGTTGGCAAACGGCACGATTACGACCGTCAGGCTCTGCAAAAAGCCGGCGGTTGAGGCGGAGGTGAGGCTGGAACCCAGGCACATACAGGTGAGCTCGGTTGCCATGATGGCGCCGATGATGGCGGAGCGAACCATCACGTCACGGTTGATACGCAGCGCGTGCTTGTGGAAGAGCAGCAGACAGGCCACAAAGGCGATGATGCAGCGCAGCGCAACGATGCTCGTGGCGTTCATGCTATCCATGCCGATCTTCATGAGGGGGTACGAAAAGCCCCATGCGACGGGAACGGAAAATGAGAGCGCGATTGCTTTTTTGCGATCCATGGGACTCCTTTTGTTACAGAACGGTTTCGCAAAAAGGATTCTGCTCCCAGATGTGGATGTAGTAAAGCGAATGTATCTTCAGTATGATTAAGAAATACTAATGTTGCTAGAAAAAGCGCTGGCAAAACATTTTACGGCTGCATTGATGTGGAGGCACGATGGCATCGCGGTATCAGATTGTTTGTATGGTGGTCGATCGCGGCAGTCTTAAGGGTGCAGCCGATGAGCTGGGCTATACACAAAGCGCGGTGAGCCAGGCCGTCAAGGCGCTCGAGCGCGAGCTGGGTACCACGATTATCGAGCGCGGTAAGCAGGGCGTATCGCTTACGCGCGACGGTAAGCAGTATCTGCCGTATCTGCGCCAGATTGTAACTGCCGAGGCCGAGCTTGAGGGCAAACGGCAGGAGTTGCTGGGGCTTTCGTCGACTGACATTCGCATTGCGACGTTTACCAACGTGAGCCGTACCGTGTTGCCGCGCGTGATTCGCGACTTTGGGGCCCTGCACCCGGGCGTGCACTTCACCCTCAAGCAGGGCGATTACACGCGCAACGCTCAGTGGGTGCACGATGGCGTGGTTGACTTTTGCTTTACGGCGCGCGGATTTACCGCTGGACTCGAGAAGCGCGTGGTCTATCACGACGAGTTGGTGGCGCTGCTGCCGACCGCGCATCCGCTGACGGCAAAGGAAAAGGTGACGCTCGCCGACCTGGCGTCCGAGCCGTTTGTGCTGCTGGATGAGGGCGAACAGAGCCTGGTGCTCGATGCATTCGCGGCGCATGGGCTGTCGCCGCACGTGACGAGCGAGGTGACCGACGACTACACCATCATGGCGATGGTGGAGGAGGGCCTAGGCGTGAGTATGCTGTATCGCCGTACCGTCGAGGGCATGAGGGCCGATATTCGCGTGCGTCCCATCGTGCACGCTCCCTCGCGTGACGTAGTGGCAGCCTGGCGCAGCTGGGACACCATGCCTATCGCCACGAGGCACTTTATCGACTATATGAGCTCGCATATTGTCAATTAATGACTGGCATGGCGTTGAGTGCGGTGTTTAGCGGGCTGTCGCTTTGGCTTGGGCGGCGCGATAGGTGCGTGCCGGGTGGCAGAGTAGTACCGCCACGACCATAAAGAACGCCGTGGTGCCCAGGCTGATGGGGTAGACCATCATGATGTTCGCAAAGGTGCGGAAGTGCGGGAACACGCAGAATACCCAATAGAAGCGAATACCGCAGACGCAGATCATGGTGATGAGGGCGGGCATGAGCGAGATGCCAAAGCCGCGCAGGTAGCCGGACATGTTTTCGTAGAACATGCTAAAGGCGTAGGCAGGGAAGATCGAGCACACGCGGATATAGCCGATCGAGACGATGTTGGGGTCGCTGTTGAACAGCGCCAGGATTTCGCGTCCCAAGCCTACGATGATGACGATGGTGGTGAGTGCAACGATGCCGCCTTCGATCAGGCAGACCTTGAGCGTCTTGGTGCAGCGGTCGATTTGGCGGGCACCGTGGTTTTGTCCCACAAAGGTGGTGCAGGCCTGGCTAAAGCTGTTGAGCAGGTTGTAGCACACGTACTCCAGGCTCATGGCAGCGCTCGATGCCGCCATGACCTCGGTGCCCAAGCTGTTGATGGCGGACTGGATGATGATGTTGGCGACGGCAAAGACAGCGCTTTGGATGCCGGCGGGCAGGCCGATCTTGACGATGCGCTTGAGGGCGACGGGGTCTAAGCCTAAGTCGCGTGGGGTGACGCGGACGACGGAGTCGGTCTTGAGCAGGCGGATAAAGAGCGTAGCGGCGCTGACGGTGTAGGCGATGGCGGTGGCGATGGCGACGCCCGCGACGCCCCAGTGGAGTACGGGGACAAAGATGAGGTCCAGGCCAATGTTGAGGACGGTGGACACGGCGAGCGCCTGCAGCGGCATGCGGGTGATGCCGACGGAGCGGAAGATCGCGGCCTCAAAGTTGTAGAGCAAGATCGAGGGCATGCTGAGCAAAAAGACGCGCAGGTAGAGCGAAGCGAGCGGCATGGTCTCGGCAGGCACGTTGAGCGCAGCGAGCATGGGCTCGGCAAAGATCTCGCCCAGTGCGATGACGACAAAGCCCACGAGCGCCATTAAAATCGAGGTATGGACGGCGCGTTTGACCATGTTCTGATCGTTGCGGCCGATAGCGTTGGCGATGACCACGTTGGAGCCAAGCGACATGCCAATAAAAAGGTTGAGCATAAGACTGGTAAGCGGAACATTGGAGCCGACCGCCGCCATGGCGAGGGTTCCCTGGTCGCCCGAGAAGTTACCGATGATGACCGTGGCGATGAGGTTCGACAGCTGCTCCAAGATGCTCGTGGCGGCCACGGGGAAGGCGAACAGGGGAATATTGCGCCATAGCGAGCCGGTGGTCATGTCAATGTGCTTAGATGCGGTGTCTGCCATACGCTCTCAATCTCTAATATGCTCTTTCGTGCTTATTTGCGCAGACGATGATACTCCTAATGCAACCAGTCGGCACTTAGGGACGTTCCTTTTCTGTCGGCAGCTGGGGACACTCCTTGTCTCTTCTATGACTAGGTGGGGAAGGCGTGCGACAATGGTGGGCGTTGTGTTGTTCGCGCTAAGGAGTTGCCATGTTGTTGTGTCCCGTTTGCCATGAACCGTTGGTGGACGACGAGCGCGGTGCTGCATGCGCGGGCGGACACCGATTTGACCGTGCGCGCGAGGGCTATCTATATCTGCTGCGCTCGTCCAAGAGCGGCGACTCCATGGGCGATCCCAAGTCGCAGGCACGCAGCCGTCGTGACTTTCTAAACCGTGGCTACTATGCGCCGTTGCGCGATGCAATGGTCGAGCTGGTGCGTGAGCGGGCGGCTGGGTGCGCTGCGTCTACGAACGGCCCCATGACGTTGCTCGATATTTGCTGCGGCGAGGGCTACTACACCAGCGCCATGGGCGCGGTGCCGGGTGTGGATGCTTACGGTTTCGACCTGGGCAAAGAGATGGTACGCCTTGCCGCCAAGCGCGGCGATGCGACCTACTTCGTGGCCAACATGAAGGACATCCCCGTGGCTGATGGCGCCTTCGATATGGTGACCGAGCTCTTCGCTCCCTTTAACGAGCGCGAATTTGCCCGCGTGCTGGCTCCAGAGGGCTCACTCTATACCGTGGTGCCGGGTGCCCGTCATCTCTTTGGGCTCAAGGAGGTGCTCTACGATACGCCGTACCTTAACGATGAGAAGCTGCCGAAGACCACCGAGCTCGAGTTGGTCGGAACGCAGCGGGTGTCTGCGAACATTACGCTCCAGACCCAGGCAGACATCGAGGCGGTGTTCCAGATGACGCCGTACTACTACCGCACGCGCCCTGCCGACAAAGAGCGCCTGGCAAACTTGGACACGCTCCAGACCGATATCGACTTCATCATCTCCGAGTATCGCCACAGCTAACAACCTACCAAAAAGGGACAGGTTTATTTTGGCAGGTTTTATCTGGGCAAATGCAAAGGGCCGACCGCGGAGATGCGCGATCGGCCCTTTTTAGTTGCTTGGCTGCAGAGGTTATGAGAAGCGAGCGCTTACAGGCGGTCCTTGTTCTCGGCCTTAACGGCGTGCGCCTGCTGAACAAAGAACAGGTCGTACACCACGATGACAAAGGCGCCAAAGTTGATGGCGTCGCCGCCAAACGCGGGAAGCGTGAGCACCGCTTGGGCAAGCGTGGCGACCGCGGCAACAATACCGAGCTTAAACGCGCCGTCCACCTGCGAAGGCTTGTTGGCGCCCTTGATACCGGCGACGCCTGCGGCAAGGTCGACGAGACCCTTGGCGATAAGCACGACCGCTGCGAGCGTGGCGTACGAACCGTACGTGGAATCGAGACCGCCCGTGGCGATACCGACGCCGGCGGTGACGAGGCTGGCGATACCCAAAACAAAGTAGATGAGAGCAAGGATTTTGAGAGTCTTGCGAGTGAAGCTCATGGCTGGTCCTTTCGATACGAGTACGCCAACTTGGCGCACCCAATGTGCTGCACATATGGTGAAGCACATTGTAGTTCAACGCGGCGATGCATGCGCCTGAAAGCGCTTTGAGCCCGCGCGGCCCAACCCAACCTTTCAAAAGGGAAAGCTGGACGTAAGCCAAATCGATGGCAGCTCATGTGCGGCGCTGAGATGATGAGGCCGTAACAAGGAGTTGGTCTCAAGGAGGAGCCATGATGTACGGAGCAGGGCAAGTGCGTGAGCCGCGATCGTTGGGAAGGCGCATGAGTGATTCTGTGATCGCTGCCGTGTGCACGGGATTGATGGCGGTGCTTTGCATTGGGATGCTGTGGGCCATGTCGCATGTGGGACAATAGCGGACGGTTGGGTGCCGGCATAAACGGCGCTCACGTATTCGTTTTGCTTGTTAAGGAGTACCCATGGGCGTCGTCGATCCCTTTTCTGTTGCTCGGGCCGCGGGGCTTGAGCTGACCGGGAAGCCCGAGGGCCTCACGCTCACCGACGGCACGATGGAGCTGCGTGCCGATTTTGGCCGCATGCTTCCACGGCTCAAGCAGGGCCGTCTGCAGCAAGAACTGCTGGTAAAGGCTGCGCGCGCAAAAGGCATCGAGAGCCCATGGGCGATTGACGCCACGGCAGGCTTTGGCGAGGATTCGCTGCTGCTGGCGGCCGCGGGCTTTACCGTCGATCTGTATGAGCAGGATTGCGTGATCGCGGCGCTCCTCAAGGATGCCCTGGATCGCGCGGCAGATGATCCGGCGCTTGTGGCTGCCGTGTCGCGCATGCGCTTACATGCGGGCGAGGATAGCATTGCCGGCCTTCGCCATACAGCTGAGCTGATCGGGCAGGGCGAGCTCACCGCTCCTGACGTGGTGTATCTGGACCCCATGTTTCCCGGACGCACCAAGAGCGCGGCGGTTAAAAAGAAGTTCCAACTCTTGCATCATCTGGAACAGCCGTGCGCCGATGAGGAGACGTTGGTCGAAGCTGCGCTTGCGGTGCACCCGCGCAAGGTCGTTATCAAGCGACCGGTGAAGGGGCCACTGCTTGCCGGCGTTAAGCCGAGCTATCAACTTGCGGGCAAGGCCGTTCGTTACGATGTTTTGGTGCCGCCGCGCCCGTAGCTTGCGTGCGATGGCTGGCGCTCCGTCAATGCCGTGCCGATGCGGCGCCTATTTCCAAGGGTGCGACGTCAGGTGCCATCCACCGCAGTATTCGCATTTGTAGCAGGCCAAACCGCGCCGCCCGCGGTTTTCGCAGTCGGCCATAACGGCCTCGGCCTCGGCGCGCGTGTCGTAACGGTTTTTGCGCTCGCACGACTTGTAGCGCCAGGCCTCATCGCGCTCGGCGTCCAGGGCGTCGCGGCGCTCGTCCTCGCGTGCAAACAGGTCGCTCATATCGCCGCCGGTGGCAGTGCTCAAAAACTCGCTTTTTGCTTTTGACCAGGCGGCTCGCTTTTTGCTCCCCATCTGCATCGCGCCCCTCTCCAAACGTTGGTATCATTGCTCAATCAAAGTGATACCAATAAACGTGAGGTCGCCGCGTGATGATCAGAAAAACCCTCGATACCGACATTCCCGCTGTCATGGCTATCTATGACGCGGCCCGCGCCTTTATGCGCGCGCATGGCAACGCCACACAGTGGCCCGAGGGCACGCCTTCTGCCGAGCAACTGGCTGCCGATATCGCCGCCGGTGGCAGCTATGTGTGCGAAGTCGATGGCCGCGTGGTGGCGACGTTTGCCTTTTTGCCGGGCCCGGACGAGTGCTATGACGTAATTGAGGATGGTCAATGGCGCAGCGACACTCCGTACGCCGTGCTGCACCGTGTGGCGTCCGATGGCACCGTGCACGGTATCGCGGCTGCGATGTTTGCCTTTGCCAAGGAGCGTGCCGATCACCTGCGCATCGACACGCATCAGGACAACCTGCCCATGCAGGGCGCGAGTATTAAGGCGGGGTTCGAGCGTGCCGGCGTCGTGTATGTGTCGGACGGCACGCCGCGTGTTGCGTTCGACTGGCTGCGTGAGGCGTAAGAGTAGGGGCACGTGTCAACAATTCGCACGAACGAAAATGGTCCCGGGTGGGGCCATTTTCGTTCGCTGCGCTGATTTGCAAGCCGGCTTTCGCAAGGCGCGAACCTACGAAAATCGCCGCGCGGCAACGCAGGGCGATGAGCTTGGTCGGGGGATAGGGCCCGCTTCGCCCGCCGGCTCGTAAATTGTATCATCCAGTGTGGAACGAGGACGCCCGTTGCCGCGTGCGATGGGCTTGTAGCTTGTAATAAGAGGAGAGCCATGTCGAAGCAGGCAGTCGTTGGAATCTTGGCGCATGTCGATGCCGGCAAGACCACGTTGGCCGAGGCCATGTTGTTCAACGTGGGTCGCATTCGCAAGCGCGGCCGCGTGGACGATGGCGATTCGCATCTGGACACTAACGCGATCGAGCGCGAGCGCGGCATTACGATCTTCTCGTCGCAGGCCGTGCTCGACCACGGCGATACCCACGTCATGCTTGTGGATGCGCCCGGCCACGTCGATTTTTCGGCCGAGGCGGAGCGCACGCTGCGCGCGCTCGACTATGCGATTTTGGTTGTGGGTGCCAACGACGGCGTGCAGGGGCACACCGAAACCCTGTGGCGCCTGCTTGCGCGCTATGACATTCCGACGTTCATCTTTATCAACAAAATCGATTTGGAGAATCCCGGCCGCGATGTTTTGCTGGCACAGCTTGGGCAACGTCTTTCCGAGGGCTGCCTGGATGCCAGCGAACTGTTGGTGGGTGGTGCCGTTCAGGAGGACGCTGCTGCGTTGGACGAGGCGGCGCTCGAGGAGTTTCTCGACGCAGGGGAGCTTTCGACTGCCACGCTTTCGCGGCTGGTCGCAGAGCGAAAGTTGTTTCCCTGCTTTGCGGGCTCGGCGCTCAAGGACCAGGGTGTGGCAGAGCTACTCGACGGCATATGCGCTTTGATGCGCGAGCGAACATGGCCCCAGGAGTTCGCCGCGCGAGTCTACCGCGTGAGTCGTGGAGACCGTGGCGAGCGTCTTGCCTGGGTCAAGGTGACGGGCGGTGTACTGCGTGCAAAGCAAGTTGTCGAGGGATGCTCTGGCGCCTCCACTTGGGAGCAAAAGATCGACCAGGTGCGCATCTATAACGGCGAGAAGTATGAGCTTGCCCAAGAAGTTGCTGCTGGCGGTATTTGTGCCGTGACGGGCCTTGCGCACGTTCGCCCAGGGGATGCCTTGGGGGCGGAGCCCGTGGGCGATGCGCCTGTCATCGCTCCGGTCCTCACCTATACGGTGCTTCCGGGCGAACACGATGTCCACGCGGTGTTCAAAGCACTGACAGAGTTGGCGGACGAAGATCCCATGCTCGGCGTAAGCTGGAACACTCATCTTGAGCAGATTCATTTACAGCTGATGGGCGCCGTGCAACTCGAGGTCGTGCAGCGGGTGTTGGCCGATCGCTTTGGCCTTTCGGTTGCGTTTGAGTCTGGCGGCATTCTCTATAAGGAGACTATTTCGCAGCCGGTCGAGGGCGTGGGCCATTTTGAGCCGCTGCGCCACTATGCCGAGGTACATCTGCGCCTGGAGCCGTTGCCAGCGGGTTCGGGCGTGCAGTTTGGCACCGTGACCTCGACCGACGAACTCGATCTTAACTGGCAGCGTTTGGCACTCACCAACGCCATGGAGCGCGATCACCTGGGCGCGCTGACCGGCTCGCCCATCACCGATGTGTGCATTACGCTCACGGGCGGCCGTGCGCATGCCAAACACACCGAGGGCGGCGATTTTCGCCAGGCCACGTACCGCGCGATTCGCCAGGGGCTCATGCAGGCGCGTGAGGCTGGCGCGGCGGTGCTGTTGGAGCCGTGGTATCGCTTTGAGCTCGAGGTGCCGGGGGAGTGCGTGGGCCGGGCACTCTCGGATGCCACGCGCATGGGTGCCGAGTACGAGCCGCCGACGATGGCGGGAGACCGGGCGAAGCTTGTGGGTCGCGTGCCGGCATCTGAGGTGCAGGATTACGCGCTGGAGGTGGCCGCCTATACGAGTGGTCGTGGGCATCTGTACCTAGAGTTCGCCGGCTATGCGGCTTGCCATGATGCCGAGCGCGTCATCGAGACGGCCGCCTATGAGCCCGAGGCCGATCTGCCCAACACGCCCGATTCGGTCTTTTGCTCCCACGGCGCCGGTTACACGGTCAAATGGTACGACGTCCCCGAGGCAGCCCACGTAAAGGTCGATCCCTCCACCTTCCGCCCCTGGCGAGCAGCAGACGCCGAGTTTTTCGGCCACATGTGACAGAGGGGCAGCCCCTTTGGCAGATTCAGTTGGTATAACTCGGTATAAGTTGGTATAACTATTACCAGGGTTTGCCAATCCGAGGAGGCCGACATGAATCCAAATCCCTTTAAGCCAACGGCAGGCAAGCGGCCTCCGATGCTCATTGGTCGCGAGTCGGTCATCGAAGATTTCGAGGAAGGGCTCGATAACGGCGCCGGAGCGCCGGGCAGGCTCATGCTCATTACGGGAAACCGCGGCTGCGGCAAGACAGTTCTCCTGCGGGAGCTGCAACGTCTGGCCAGCGAGCGCGGATGGGCGGTTGTCTCCGATTCCGCTTCGCTTGGCTTATGCGACCGCTTGGCCGACGCGCTTCGCTCGAATAAACCCGTTGTGACGTCAATGGAGTTCGGTCCTTCGTTTGGCCGGATGTCGGTCGAGGCGGCGCGAGCAAAGGGCGAGACGTTGCGAGGGCTGGTCAACGAGCGCCTTAAGAAGCTCGGTCCAGGCAAGGGCATACTGTTTGCGATTGACGAGGCGCAATCGGCGTCTATCGAGGAACTGGCGGCTCTTGCCGTTCTCTATCAGCAGGTGCTCGGAGACCAGGATGCCACGGGATTACCCGATAGCGACCAGCGCGGTCTTGCGCTGGTTTTTGCCGGCTTGCCCAGTATGGTTGACGATCTGCTCGAAGAGCCGAGCGTGACGTTTTTGCGCCGCGCCCAGCAGCGTACGCTGGGGGCGATATCTTTGCCCAAGGTGCGCGATTCATATATCCAGACGGTCAAAGACGCTGGTCTTTACGTTGACGCGGAGACGGCGGACCTTGCGGCACGCAAGAGCATGGGGCATCCCTATATGGTTCAGCTGGTGGGATATTACATGTGGCGGTCTGCTGTCCGGCGTGGCTCGCAGGTCATCGAAAGGCGCGATGTCGAGGATGGCCATGCGGATGCCGTCTCCGAGTTCTACGAAGCGGTTGACGCGCCCCTGTATTACGGGCTGCGCAGTCCACAGCGCCTCTTTATCGAGGCCATGGCGGTTGACGAGGACAAACCGACGCGCATGGCGGATATCATTGAGCGCTGTGATCGTACCCAGAGCTGGGCGAGTAAATATCGCGCAAGCCTGATTCGCGAGCGCGTCATCGAGGCTGCCGGATACGGTCTCGTCCGGTTTACTGTGCCCATGCTGGGCGAGTACATCCGCGACCGCGTTTTATGGCATAAGTAGGGTGATAAAGGTGACGGAACAGAAGATGAGCCCGCAGGCTATCGAGGTGCGTGGCGCACGTGTACACAACCTCAAGGACATCGATATCGATATTCCACTGGGAAAGCTCGTGGGTATTGCCGGCGTGTCGGGTTCGGGCAAGAGTTCGCTGGCGCTGGGAGTTCTTTATGCCGAGGGCTCGCGCCGCTATCTGGAGGCGCTCAGCACCTATACCCGCCGTCGTCTGACGCAGGCCGAGCACGCCCAGGTGGACGAGGTGCTGCATGTGCCGGCGGCACTCGCATTGCACCAGCGCCCCAGCGTACCGGGCGTGCGCTCGACCTTTGGCACCATGACCGAGCTCAACAATAGTCTGCGTCTGCTCTTTAGCCGTTGCGCCCATCACGTGTGCCCGCACTGCGGGGCGCGTGTGGAGCCGAGCCTCAACGTAGCGGCTGGCCTGTCACTCACGTGCTCCGCATGCGGCCGCGAGTTCTACGCGCCGAGCGCCGAGGACCTTGCGTTTAACAGCGGCGGTGCGTGTCCCACCTGCGGCGGCACCGGTGTCATGCGCGAGGTGGACGAGGCGAGCTTGGTACCCGACGAGTCAAAGACTATCAATGAGGGCGCGGTGCTTCCTTGGGGCACGCTCATGTGGGATCTGATGAAGCAGGTGGCCGGCGAGATGGGCGTGCGCACCGACGTGCCGTTTAACCAGCTCACGCCTCAAGAGCGCGACATCGTGTTTCATGGTCCGGCGGTTAAGAAGCACATTCTCTACGTCCCCAAAAACGGCGAGGGCGCCACGCCGCTCGACTTTACCTATTACAACGCCGTCTATACCGTCGAGAATGCGCTCGCCAAGGTTAAGGACGATAAGGGTTTAAAACGCGTTGCGCGCTTTTTGCGCGAGGGGCCATGCCGCGATTGCGGCGGCACGCGTCTCTCCGAGGTTGCGCGCCTGCCTCAGGTGCGCGGTATCAATTTGGCGCAGGCCGCGGCCATGACGCTAGGCGAGGCGATTGAGTGGGTGCGCGGGGTGCCTGCATCCTTGCCGACTGAGATGCAGCCCATGGCAGCGGATATCTGCGATTCGTTTTTGAGTGCGGCCCGTCGCCTGGTCGACCTGGGTCTCGATTACCTTTCACTCGACCGCGCCGGTGCTACGCTCTCCACGGGCGAGCGTCAGCGCGTCCAGCTCGCCCGTGTGGTGCGCAACCGATCGACGGGCGTGCTCTATGTACTGGACGAGCCTTCGATCGGCTTGCACCCTGCCAATGTCGACGGCTTGGTGGGCGTAATGCGCGATCTGGTGGGTGATGGCAACACCGTGGTTGTTGTCGACCACGATACGCGCGTACTGGCGGAAGCCGACTACCTGGTCGAGATGGGCCCCGTCGCCGGAGCAGGCGGCGGCAATGTGATTGCTGCAGGCACGGTAGACGAGGTCGAGCAATCGCGGGGCAGCCGCATCGCTCCGTTTTTGCGCGCAGAGCCCAAGCGCTTGCGTCCGCAGGTGACTGACGACGACATGTTCGACCAGGGACATATCCGCATGGCAACCGATACCATCCACACCGTCAAGCCGCTCGAAGTCGATATCCCGCGTGGCCGTCTCGTCGCGGTGACGGGTGTTTCGGGTTCGGGTAAGACGACGTTGGTGCTTGAGACGCTCATCCCGGCACTCAAGGCGCAGGCAGCTGGCGAGCGCCTGCCGGGGCACGTGCGTTGGGTCGATGCCGAGGGCATTGCCCGTGCCAACCTGATTGACGCCACGCCCATCGGTGCCAACGTGCGCTCGACGGTAGCGACCTATGCCGACATTCATGACGAGCTGCGCCGCGCCTTTGCACGTACGCCCGAGGCCAAGGCGGCGGGATATAAGGCGGGCGCCTTTAGCTACAACACCGGTGCCCTGCGCTGCCCTACGTGCGACGGCACGGGCTCGATATCGCTTGACGTGCAGTTTCTGCCCGACGTCGAGATCGTCTGCCCGGCATGCCGTGGCTCGCGCTACGCCGAGGCCGCCTCGCATATCCATCGCGAAGGCAAGGATGGCAGTCTGCTTACGTTGCCGCAGCTTATGGATATGAGCGTGGACGAGGCACTCGACGCTACGGTGGGACTCAAGAAAGTTCAGGTGCGCTTGCAGACCTTGCACGACCTGGGCTTGGGCTATCTCACGCTTGGTGAGCCCACGCCGGCGCTCTCGGGCGGCGAGGCTCAACGTCTTAAGCTCGCGAGCGAGATGGGTCGCGTGCAGGATGATGCCGTATTCGTATTTGACGAGCCCACGATTGGCCTGCATCCGCTCGATGTTCAGGTGTTGCTGAGTGTGTTTGATGGCCTTGTTGCCAAGGGCGCCACGGTTATCGTGATCGAACACGATCTCGACCTTATCCGCAATGCCGATTACGTGATCGACATGGGCCCGGGCGGTGGCGACGCGGGCGGGCAAATCGTCTGCGCCGGCACGCCGGCGGATATCGTCGCTTGCTCCAAGAGCATTACCGGTCGCTACCTATAACCGAATGTGATAAAGGGACTGTCCCTTTGTTACATTCCCGGAAAGCCTGTTTGGCGCAGGGCCTCGTAGAGGACGATGGCGGCGCTGTTGGAGAGGTTGAGTGCACTGATGCGGTAGTCGTCGGGATTGACGAAGTTGCCGCAGATATCCTGCCGAAGGATGGCCTCGTGGCTGTCCTCGGTATGTCCCAGCGATTCCTCGTGGGCTTCCCATGCCTCGGCGTTATCGAGTGAGTCACAATCGCGCAGCATCGGGATGCGCTCGCAGCGCTCGGGCGCCGCGGCAAGCAGTGGCTCGGGAATGCCCGAGCTCTCGCTGCCAAAGACCAAGTAGTCGCCATCACGGTAGGTACTCTGCGCATAGGTACGGCGTGCCTTTTTGGTCAGCAGATGCAGGCGCTCGTCGGCGGGGGAGAGGTCGTTACGCGCAAGAAAATCCTCCCAGCCGGCATAAGTCGTCACGTCCAAGTTTTGCCAGTAGCCCAGTCCGGCGCGACGCACCGTCTTGTCGTCGAGTGAAAACCCCAGCGGCTCCACCAGATGCAGGCGGGCGCCGGTAACCACGCAGGTGCGGCCGATATTGCCCGTATTGGCCGGAATCTCGGGCGCATACAGCACAATGTTGAACATGAATCTCCTTGGCATAGAACGAAAAACCACCACGAAGGGGCGCCTTCGTGGTGGTTAGCGGTTACGTGGGCGGGCAAACGCTCGCTTCGATAAACCTAGGCGCGGTGCCAGTCGGTCAGGCAGGCATCGAGGGAGGCGATGAGCGCATCCTTGTCCATGTGACGGCCGATGATGCACAGGCTCGTCATGCGGTCGCCCGTCTCGTCGTCCCAAATCTGCATGATTTCGGGGTTCTCATCGATGATCTTCTGCTTCTCGCCCTCGGGCGCCGAGTCGACAAACAGGCCGTTCTCCATCAGGCGCATCTGGTGGCCGGCCTGCTCAAACATGTAGCACATGTCCGGATCGCCGGTCTGCCACAACGGACCCTTGACGCGAATGACCTCGTCGGGCCACTCCTGCTCAACAAAATCGGTGAACTTCTGCAGGTCAAACGGTTTGCGGCGCGAGTAAACAAAGGTCTCGATGTCGTACTCGAGCACCTCGGGGTCGTCGTGCTCCTCGGGATGCTCCATGGCCTCGATCCAGGCGGCGGAGTTGTAGGCGCGCATAAAGTCGAAGCGGTCGGTGTCGAGCAACTCCTCCATGGGGACCTCGCCGTTTTGAGCCTCGACGATCACGGCGTCTTTCTGCAAGCTGCGCACGATGGCCTTGAGCTCGGCTATCTGCTCGGGGCTCACGGTATCGGTCTTGTTGAGGATCAGTGTGGAGCAGAACTCGATCTGCTGGATGAGCAGGCTTTCGATGTCGTCCTCGTCGATATCCTCGGCCAGCAGGTCGCGACCGCCGTTGAACTCGTCGTACATGCGGGCGCAATCGACTACGGCCACGATGTTGTCGAGCGCGAGCTTGGGTTCGCCGCCCACCTTGGCCGCGTCGCAGAAGCTCGAGATGGTGTAGGCGATGGGGATGGGCTCGCAAATGCCCGAGGCCTCGATGATGATGTAATCGAAGTCGCCCGAATCGGCGATGCCCTGCAGCTGGTTGGCAAGGTCGTCCGAAAGCGTGCAGCAGATGCAGCCGTTGGTGAGCGGGATGAGGTCGTCGGTCTCGGAAAGGCCGCCGTCGGCGATGAGGCTGGCATCGACGTTGATCTCGCCGATATCATTGACGATCACGGCGGCGCGGATGCCGCCGTCGTTGGCGAGGATGTGGTTGAGCAATGTGGTCTTGCCGGCACCGAGGTAGCCGGTAAGCATGATGATCTTTACGGGTTTGTTGGGCATGTGCCCTCCTTTGTTAGACATGGCTTACAGTTGAATCATATGCCAAACGCCTGCTCTTATACCCACGCGCTGGCAAATAACACAGGCTACTCCCAGGCTCCCCATACATCGGGGCAATAACCGACGGTGGCCTTTTTGCCGTTGCGCACGATGGGCTCGGCCAAGACCTGCTGATTCTCGAGTAGCTTGTCGAAGCGCTGGCTAGAGGTGAGGTGCTGGATGAGTGCGAGCGTTTCCTCGTCCTTGGCTTTGGGGTTGAGCAGCTTGTCGATACCGCCGACCGCCTGCATCACGCTCGTGAGCTCGCCCTTGCTCATCTCCTTTTCCTTAAGGTCAATAAACTGCACCTTAATGCGGCGCTCTTTGAAGAAGCGCTGGGCCTTCTTGGTGTCGAACGACTTCTTAGTCCCGAAGATTTGAATATTCATGGCCCCGCCGTTCTATCGAATGAAGTTGGTCGTTGCACGATCGGCTTCGGGTGCGTTGATACCGGCGGCCTGTCCTGCCTCGATGCAGCGCAGGAGCCAGGCCATGTTTTTGCCGATGTTTCGCATGGTGGCAAGGCCCTCGGCATCCCCATCGGCGTCGCCGGGCACGCGGCCAAACACGTTGTTCCAGTAGGTGGAGGCAACCACGGGCATTTGCTTAATGGTGAAGTACTTGTTGAGCACATCGAAGGTGGTCGACGTGCCGCCGCGACGGGCGACGGCGACTGCGGCGCCGGGTTTGTGCTCAAAGGCATGCCCGCCTGCATAGAAGGCGCGATCGAGGGCCGAAAGGATGCGGCCGCTGGGGTGCGCGTAGTAGACGGGCGAGCCAAAGACAAAACCGTCGGCCTGCTCGGCGGCAGCGATGAGCTCGTTCACCACGTCGTCGTCAAAGGTACAGCGACCGCCAAGTTTGCCGCACTGACCGCAGCCGATGCAGTCGCGAATGGGCTTGGCGCCCAGCTGAAACACCTCGGTATCAATGCCTTCGGTATTGAGCTGCTCGGCGACCTCGGCGAGTGCGCGGGCGGTGTTGCCGTTTGCCTTGGGACTGCCATTGACCAAAAGAACCTTCATCACAAACTCCCTCTGCTTTTGGTGACTTCTGCAGAGGATTATCGCACGATGGGGGAGGCGGCGCGGGCGCGGCGCTAATCCAGTTTGGTACCTGGCACCTGCACGGCTTTCCCGAGCAACGCTTTGAGCTCGTTCAAAATGGAAACGGGCTGACGGTCGACGCCGTCCAGATGGAGCGTGGCCACGCGAATGGGCGGCTGATATTCAAGCGAGCCGATGAGCACGGGAGTACCCAGGAACCGTTCGATGTCGCTTGCGATCTCGTCGATTGCCTCGGGGCCGAGCTCATCGAAGAGTGCCACGAACATCGGCCCCGTTGAGCGGAACAGGCGGCCCTTGCCGCGCGAACAATCCATGAGGCAGGCGGCGCTTTCGGCGAGCACGCGGTCGCCTGCATCGAATCCAAAGCGGGCATTGACCTCGGCGATATCGTCGACCTTAATGGCAATAAAACCTGCCTCGTGCGGCACGTGGCGCATCTCTCCAATAGCGTTGACCAGTGCGTGGACATCGCCCAGGCCCGTTACTGAGTCGGTCGTATCCGCTAGGCTTCGGTTGATGATAATGCCCACGTACATGTTGGGCTCGGTATCGGTGCCGTCCAAGCGGTAGCCCGTGCAGTCGCAAAGCGCGTACGCTCCGGTGGCGTCCATTACGCGATACTGCATGTAGTGGAAGTGCCACGTGCTGTTTATCACCATATCGAGCTCGGCGCGTACGTTGTCGCGGTCCTCGGGGTGGACGCGGGCGAGCCACATGTCGAGTGAGTTAAAAGGGTGCTGGGAGGGCAGGTCAAAATCGCGCACGGCGTTAACCGACCATTGCGATTCTCCAGTATCGAGGTTAAGGATGAACGGATAGCGCGTCTCGGAGCTCATGGAGATCGCTTGGAACACCCGGTCGTTGCAGGGAAGCTGATCGACGATTGGGCGTTGCGGCGCGTCATCGTCTTTCGGTTGCTGCACACGATGCATAAGCTTATAGCGATACATCTTGCGATCGGCATCCATCGTCATCTGGCGACGCGTGTCGCCAGCAAGTGGATCGACGCGCGAGCAGCCAAAGCTAAAGCTGCCGATCATGGGCGCCTTGCCGCCTGAGCTCGCCTCGATCAGCCCGGTACGTACCTGCTCCAAGCGCTGCTCGAGTTCAGTCTCGTTTGCGGAGAGCGAGATGAGCACAAACTCGTCTCCACCGATACGGAACAGCATCTCATCGTGTTCCATGGTTTCGGAGAGCGTGCGGCAGATGCTCAGAATATAGCGATTGCCTTCGGCGTGGCCAAACCCATCATTGCAATGCTTGAGATGGTCGATGTCAATATAGGCGCAGGTGAAGGGGTCGCCTTTGCGCCAGAGTTGCTCGACGTGACGGTCGAATCCGTTGCGGTTGCCCAAGTTGGTGAGCGGATCGATATAGGCGTTGCGCTCAAGCAGCTGGCGCTCTTGTTGCAGGATGGCATGCGTCTTTTGCAGTTGCTCACCAACGGCGCGTAGCTCAGTAGGCAGCGCGGCAACATCGAGTTCGGCGGTCGAGATGCCATTCGCAAGTCGCTGAAGATAGGCAATAATCGATTGCTCGCCCATGCGGTACGACTCGTTCATGATGGATAACCTCCTTGGGCGGAACAACGGTTTGTATCATATCCCCAATTCGGCTTGGATTGGGGATATAAGTTAGCTAATGGAGACAAATGCCCCCTTCGGCGGTGGCGTTTTGCGCGTGAGCGTGTCAGTTGTTATTGCCGCCATCGAGCAATGCCTCAAAATCCTTCGCCGGCACGGGGCGGTAGTAGAGGAAGCCCTGAGCGTAGCGGGCGCCCATTTGTCGTAGCATGTTCGCCTGCTCATTTGTCTCGACGCCTTCGACCACGACGGGCAGATGAAGCGACTGCGCCATTTCGAGCATCGATGAAATGATTTGCGTGCTGCGGCCTTGATCGCGGTCGGTGGGTACAAAGGTGCGGTCGAGCTTGATGACGTCGACGTTGACGTTCTTGAGCATCGCGAGCGTGGACTGGCCGGTGCCAAAATCGTCCATATAGGTCGAGAAGCCGCGGGTGTGCAGGTCGGCTGTCAGTTTGTCCACGGCCTCGGACTCCCCCGTATAAGCCGTCTCGGTGATCTCGATACGCATGAGTTCGGGCGGTAGGTTGTATTGGGCGGCGAGCGCCCCCATATGTTCGGCAACGTCGCAGGCAAGGATATCCACGCGCGACACATTAAGCGAGACCGGAACCACGCGAAGACCGCGATCGAGACGCTCGCGAAGCCATATGGCGACACCCTGCCAAATGTACTTGTCGAGCGTCACTACAAAGCCGCTTTCCTCGAGTGCGGGGATAAACGTTGCGGGCGAAATGAGAGAGCCGTCCTTGTCAATCCAGCGTGTAAGTGCCTCGGCGCCAATGATCTTGCCGGTTTCCATATCGACCTGGGGCTGAAGGTAGTACGTGATGCGGCCGTTTGAGAGCGCGTACTGGAACTCGGTGAGGGTGCGGTGGAACGCAACTTCGCGCTTGTACTCCTCGGGGCAGAAAATGGCAATGCGCTCCTTAAAGTCGTTTTTGGCGCGTCGATTGGTAAACATTGCCTTAGCCTGCGCATCGATGGTGATTTCCTCACTGGAGTCGATGGGGTAAACGCCCATGGACGGCCAGAAACCTACGCCGTCATCATGCCTGACTACTGCCTCACGAACGCGGTTGTAGATTTGATGGACGGTGATGTGCTTAAAGGGGATGAGTACACAAAAGTCATCTTGGCCCCAGTACCCTGCGACGCCCATATCGGCATTCTCGATGTCCTTGAGGACCGTGCCTACATCGGCGAGTACGCGGTCGCCCTCGGCCTGGCCGTGCCATTCATTAAACAGGCGCATGTGGCCCATGTCGACCGTGGCGATGCACCAGGTGCCGTTGCGCCTTGCCTCGAGAAATGCGTTGGCGCGCCGCATAAACTCGCTGGGTCGATAGAGGCCCGTGAGCGAGTCGATACGTTCGGCTATGGCGCTTTTGCGCTCCGCCTCGGGTATGGGGAGGCTGTCGTTGGGAACAAGCCCGCCGGCCGTGCGAAGGCGACGGTCGAGTTCGCCTAAAACGGCGGTCGCTTGATGGGTTAAGTGCTCGTAAAAGGCCGGGACGACAAGGCAGACGGGAGTAATGGTGTCGCCTGCGATTCGAACAGGAGCGAAAGCGGCCTCTTTAAGGTGGCGGGTCAGTTGCTCGAATGCCTCGTGGTCTAGGTCGTTGCTGAGCACGACGAACTGGACGCTTCGTGAACGGTAGACCCGGCTCCTGCCGCGGGTGATCGACAGCATGCGGCCTGCGTATTCGGCAAGCATGTCGTCGACAGCCTCGGCCCCGTAGAGCTCGTTGAGCTTTGTCGTGCCACGAACGCGCACCGCTATAAGCCCTGTCTCGCAACGATCGCGGCGGCAGGCGTCGATGGCGTTGGCCAGCATGCGCTGCGTTCCGAGGCCTGTGGCGGCGTCGACGGTTTCGGCAAGTGAGTGGTTGACGAGCTCGCCGACATAGAGCGAGGGGACATTTCCGTCGCCGTCGATACGAAACCCGCGAGCACGGCAAAGGACGTAGTCGCCGACGGCGTTGCGCACACGATACTGCATGACGCGACGGTGCTTGGTGCCGTTGTAGACTTGGTCGATGTCGTTGATGCAGGCCTCAAGGTCGTCGGGATGGACGCGCGTTTTCCAGTAATCGCGACAGTTGTCTATGTGCTCCGAGGGAAGGCCAAGATCGCGTAAGGCACCTTGTGACCAAAGGGTGCGATGTTTGTCCAAGTTCTCGATAAAGAAATAACGGCCCTCGTTGAGCATCGAAAAGGCGTCAAAAATACGATCGCTTATTTCGAAGTCGTCGGCGTGGACTTGCGTGATATTGCGTCGATCGAGGTGCATGGCATGACGTAGCTTGTAGTCGTACATGCGATGGTCGGCATCGAGCGTCATGCGATTGGAAGCTTCGCCCAGGGCGGGGTCGGCATGTGACACTCCGTAGCTAAACGAGTGGGGCATCTCGGAATCGTTGTTTTTGAGCAGAACCGTTCGGCAGTGTTTCAGACGTTCGGCGAGGTCGTCCTCGGTTGCAATCGTAGATAGGATGGCAAACTCGTCGCCGCCTATGCGAAACGCCGCTTCGCCCACCTTCATATACAGCTTAAGATAGAGACTTACCTGCAAGATATAGCGGTTGCCCTCGTCATGCCCAAAGACGTCGTTGCAGTGCTTGAGATTGTCGATATCGATGAACGCCATGGTAACGGGGGCGTCCTGC
Source organism: uncultured Collinsella sp. (assembly GCA_958407995.1). Classification (GTDB taxonomy): domain Bacteria; phylum Actinomycetota; class Coriobacteriia; order Coriobacteriales; family Coriobacteriaceae; genus Collinsella. The sequence continues at coordinate 11,082 of CATYJU010000002.1, read as the reverse complement.
TCCCAGAGCTCCTCGAGGGAACGGGCAAAGCCGCCACGGTTGCCAAGCCCGGTAAGCTGGTCGGTAAAGGCGGTCCTGATCAGATCCTCCTGACGCTCGAGAAGGTCACGGACGGTCTTTTCGAGCGTTTCGGTGTAATTGCTGACAGTATCCATGTTCTAAGCGGCTTTCTGAGGTCGGGGCGGATTGCGTCGGGCGAGCTCGTTGTGTACACGCGTCGTTGCTCAGCGCTTTGCATGTATCCAGGCCCCCGCCTTGCCGCGTTGTTGAGTTAATTTGCCGGCTAATGTTCGCTGTTGATAACAGCTGAGTAGTGTAAACAATAATGCACAATTATATATGGGTGCACATGCTGTGGGCGGCTATTATTCGACAAACGGCAGCGCGGCGATGCGATGCTCGATAAAAATGCGACTGGGACGATATATGTTGACGGGTATACTTGTCCCGTTTTAAAACGCAGGAACGGAGATGGTCGCATGGCACAGTCAAATATGACGCGCACGGTGGGGCTGGCGCTCGAGGGAGGCGGCTACCGCGGTATGTATACGGCGGGCGTGCTCGACGTTTGGATGGAGCACGCTTTGACCTGCGACCATATGGTGGGTGTCTCGGCGGGCGCGGCGTTTGGTTACAACTTTAAATCGCGGCAGATCGGCCGTGCCATTCGCTACAACAAGGCCTATTGCGCCGATAAGCGCTATGCGGGTGTGACCAGCTGGCTGCGAACCGGTGATATGTTCAATGCCGATTTTGCCTATCACGAGGTGCCTATCGAGCGCGATCCCATCGACTTGGAGGCGTATCGCGCCTGCCCCATGCGATTTACGTGCGTGTGTACCGATATCGAGACGGGCAAGGCCGTCTACCACGACCTGCCCTATGGCGACGAGAGGGATATCGAGTGGATCCGGGCATCGTCTGCGATTCCTGTGGCGACGCGTCCCGTTGCTATTGACGGGCATAAGTATCTGGATGGTGGCGTGGCTGATTCTATTCCCAGTGCATGGCTGTTTGCGCAGGGGTATGACCGCAATATCGTGGTACTCACGCAGCCGGCGGGCTTTGTGAAGCAGCCCAACAGCGTGATGCCCATGCTGCGGCGCGTGTTCCGTCACTATCCGGAGTTTGTCGCAGCGCTTGAGCACCGGCATGAGGTCTACAATGCCACGCTCGATGACCTGGCACGTCGCGAGGCTGCCGGCGAGATCTTTGTGGTGCGTCCGAGCGAATCGGTGAAGGTGCCGTCGCTGTGTCGCGAGCCCGATGAACTTGAGCGCATCTACCAGATTGGTCGCCGCGATGCGGAGGCGACCTTGCCCGAGCTGGAAGCGTATCTGGCGGGGTAAGGGTTGCATGCGGAAAGCGCATCCCGGAATGGAGGTCCAAACTGGGATGCGCTTTCCATTGCTGAAGATATGAGGCCGCGGATCGGCTGCTCGGCCTAGACTTATGCCTGCTGCCAGGTGTCGACGAGCTCCTTGGCGGCGGCGTAGGGGTCGTCGGCACTGCAGACAGCGCTCACCACAAAGAAGCCATCGACGCCGGTGGCCTTGAGCTGCGGCAGGTCGGCCGTCTTGACGCCGCCGCCCACCACGATGGGCACGGGGCTTGCCGCGTGGAGTGCGGCCAGGTCCTCAAAGCTCTTGGTGATGATAGAGCCGTCGGCCGCGCGTCCGCAGTCGCGCTTGGTTTCGGTCTCGTGGAGCGGGCCGATGCCCAGGTAGTCGACTAGGCTCATGTCGGCGGTCTTGACGTACTCGAGCATCTCCTCGCAGCGGGCCGAAAGGCCCACGATGGCATCGGGGCCCAGAAGCTTGCGGCAGACCTCGACGGGAATATCGCTCTGGCCCACGTGCACGCCGTCGACAGCAATACCCTGCTCGCGCGCGGCGAGTACGCAGTCCAGGCGGTCGTCGATCAGCAGGGCAACCTGACCGGTTTTGCCGGCCTGTGCGATTGCCTGCGCGGCGTCGCCCGTCAGCGCAATGATCTCGCGGGCGCTTGCCACCTTGGAGCGCACCTGGATGCAGGTAAAGCCGGCGTCGAGCGCCTGGGCCACCACATCGCCCACGGGACGCCCGAGCGTGTTTTCGGGGCCGAGTACCAGATAGGCCGAGATATCAAGGTTGTCGCGGATGCTCATCGTGCTTCCTCCTGCTTTTTGATCTGCGCTTCCATGCGTTCGAGCTTGCCGGTCATGGTGTCGGTAAATCCGGGTCGAATATCGGCTTTGAGCACGACTTCGGTGCGGATGCCCTTGCTCGCCAACACAAAGGTTGCGTCGCGCACGACCTGCATGACCTCGTCCCAGTCGCCCTCGATCTCGGTGAACATGGAGGTGGTGCGGTTGGGCAGGCCGCTCTCGCGAATGACACGCACGACCTCGGCGACCTCGGCTGATAGCTCATCGCCGGTGCCGCACGGGGCGATGGCCACGGCGACGAGCGTGTTCATGCCGGCATTGGTTGCGGGCTCGGACATGGCCTATGCCTCCTCGAGCTCGAGTCGGTTATCGGCGATGTCTTGGGCGGTTGCGCGGTAGAGCTCGTCGATAAAGGCGACCTTAAAGCTTGCCGGGGCGTCGGCGACAGCGGCGGCACGCGTGCCGGCCACGTTGTAGACGGCGGTGCCGCAGACGGCTGCCGTAAACGGGTCGGCGGCGCAGGCGTACACGGCCAGCACGCCGCCCTGCGAGCAGCCGCAGCCGGTGATCTTGGACATGAGCGGGCTGCCGCCGTGAGACTTGGCCACCGTCGTGCCGTCGGTGATCAGGTCGACTTCGCCCGAGACCACAACGGCGCCACCGGTGTGGCGAGCGAGCGCCACGGCGGCACCACGGGCGGCGTCGACCGTGTCGGTGGTATCGACACCGCGCACGCGGCTCAGATCGGCCGCCTCGCCCTCAAGACCCCACAGGCCGGCGAGCGCGATAATCTCGGAGGCGTTGCCGCGCACGATGGCGGGCTTGTACTGCTTGAGCTCGTTGACCAGCTGGGTGCGCAGGCTACCGATACCCAGGCCCACCGGATCGAGCACCCAGGGCTTACCGGCGTCGTGTGCCGCCTTGGCCGCGCGGGGAATCGTTTGCTCGTAAATGGGGAAGAGCGTGCCCATGTTGAGATAGATGGCGCCGCCGCCGGCAACGAGTGCCTCGCCCTCGTCGGGCAGATAGACCATGGCGGCCGATCCGCCCACGGCGAGCTGCGCGTTGGCGACAAAGTCGATCGTCACCGTGTTGGTGATGGAACCGGCCATCGGATTGGTAGCGCGAATCTCCTCCACGGCCTTGACCATATGTTGCTTAAGCTGTTCCGAATCAATCACTGCACATGCCTCCTTGGCATAGAAAAGGGGCGCTGTGCATAGACAGCGCCCCTGTAAAGGCGGCATGCTCCCTACGCCAGCATTAACTGACAGGTTCAAAGGATTGGGCCCATTGCCCTCTCAGCCTTGTGGTTTGCACCGCCGGCACTCCCGCATCGAATCTGTTGTTCCCTATACTAGCGCACCTGCCAAAAAGGGACAGGTTTATTTTGGCAGGTAACAACTGGGACTTTGCGTTTTCCCAGATGAAACCTGCCGAAATAAACCTGTCCCTTTTTGGCAGGTCGGTACAATAGATGGGATTAAGAATGACCGAGGGGACCTTATGATCAAACTTGTGCTGACCGATATGGACGATACGCTGATTCCAGCCGGGCATGACGGCGCCAGCGACTACGCCATTGAGGGTATTCATGCCATGCAGGCGGCGGGTTTGCACTTTGGGCCGGTTTCGGGTCGTCAGCCGTCCGCGATGGGCTGGATGTTCCGCAATCGCTCCGAGTGCTTCTCGACCGGTGCGTTTTGCAACGGCCAGGTGATGTTTGTCGATGGCGAAGTAGTCGCTTCGCGCGCAATCGATAACGATGTCCTTATGCGCTTAGCCGATTATTTTGAACAGGAGACCGACGATACGTATTTGAAGGTCTACCGTCTGGGTGATGACTTTTGGAATAACGATGCCTATTGCGTGACAAGCGATCCCGAGCGTGTGCGTCGCGCCATGAAGTCAGGCGGCAACGCGTGGCTCAAGGGCGAAGAGGCTCCCTGTCGTCCTGTCGTTGACGATGTCCCGGTATACAAGGCGAATATCTGGAGTGCCCGTTCGCGCGAGGAGCTCGCCGAGCTGCGCGAGCGTGTTGCCGCTGAGGTGCCGGAGCTCTCACTCGTGTTTCCCAACAACCGCGTGCGCCTGTTCGACGTTCTTCCGACCGGCTGGGACAAGGGCTGCGCTGCGCTGGAGCTGGCGCGCGCTTTGGGCCTGACGCCCGACGAGGTGGCCGTATTTGGCGATTCCGATAACGATTTGCCCATGATCGATGCCGTTCCTAACTCCGTTGCAGTCGCCAATGCCAACGAGGCCGTCACGGCTGCCGCACGCTGGCATATTGGCGCTGCGGCAGATGATGCGGTTGCCGGGGCTCTGCATCAGATTGCCGCCTGCGCCGCGACGGGGGAGATGCCGTCGTTTATGAGCCAAATGGACACGGCGGGTTTTGACGTCACGAACGTCTAGGGAGAAAGCCATGAAGCTCCAGCAACTCAGATATGTCGTCAAAGTTGCCGAATGCGGCAGCATCACCGAGGCCTCGCGCCGGCTCTTTGTGTCGCAGCCTTCGATTACCGCGTCGATCCGCGATCTCGAAAACGAGATGGGTGTGCATATCTTTGAGCGCACCAACAAGGGTGTCATTGTGTCCGAGGAAGGCGAGACCTTCTTGGGGTACGCGCGCCAGGTGCTCGACCAGGCCGACCTGCTCGAGGGCAAGTACAAAGGTACGTCCGAGCAGGTGCCGCACTTTAGTGTGAGCTGCCAGCATTATTCCTTTGCCGTTAATGCGTTTGTCGATGTGATCCGCGAGTTCGATGCCGCGCGCTACGACTTTACCCTGCGCGAGGAGCAGACCCACGAGATTATCGAGGATGTCGCGCATATGAAAAGCGAGCTGGGCATCCTGTATCTGTCGGAGCACAATCGCGAGGTCATCGAGCGCATGCTGGTGGCCAACGAGCTCGTGTTCGAAGGGCTCTTCTGCGCCACGCCGCATGTCTTCGTCTGCGCCGACCATCCGCTGGCGGGCCGCTCCAGCGTGACGCTCGAGGATCTGGAAGACTACCCGTTCCTGTCCTACGAGCAGGGCAGCTATAACTCGTTTTATTATTCCGAGGAGCTGACCTCGACCTTTGAGCGTCGCAAGAATATCCGCGTGCGTGACCGTGCGACGCTGTTCAATTTGGCCATGGGCCTCAACGGCTACACGGTATGCTCGGGCGTGATCAGCCACGAGCTCAACGGCCCCGGCATTATCTCGATTCCGCTCGACGTGGACGAGTACATGGAGATCGGCATTATTACGCGCAAGAACACGACGCTCACGCGCTACGGTCGGGCCTATATCGACGCGATTCGTCAGCATATCTAGGCTGCTGTGCTCCGCACGGTTCAAGTCTCTTTATGACAGTCCAGACTGATATAGGAAGCATCTATATCAAACTGTTATAAACGTATATTTTACGATGGCCATATGAGCGCTCATACTCTGTCCCAGTAAAGCAACCAATGCAAAGGGAGATATCTATGAGCACTTCGATTCAACCGAACGCGCCGTTTCGCGCCGATATCGTCGGCAGTTTTCTTCGTCCGCAGGCTGTAAAGGATGCCCGTGCCGCCTATGTCGCGGGTAAACTTGACGCTTCCGGCCTTAAGGCCGTCGAGGACGATGCTATTCGCGATTTGGTGGCAAAGCAGAAGGCCGCCGGCCTGCAGGTCATCACCGATGGCGAGTTTCGCCGCAGCTACTGGCACCTCGATTTTATGTGGGGGCTGAACGGCGTCGAGCGTCGCACCTCGCGTACGGGATATATGTTCCACGACGAGGAGACCACGGCCGATACCGCCGTGGTGACTGGCTCCATCAGCGGCGAGAACCACCCCTTCGTCGAGCACTTTAAGTTTGTCAAGGCACTTGAGGGCGAGGACCACGTTGCACGCCAGACCATCCCGGCGCCTATCCAGACGTTCTCTGAGGTCACGCTCGACCGCTGCGATGGCCAGCAGGAGAGCCTGCGCGCTGTCTATAAGACCGATGAGGAACTTGCCGACGCCATCGCAGCCGCTTATCGTACGGTGATCGCCGACCTGTACGCTGCAGGCTGCCGCAACATCCAGTTTGATGACTGCACCTGGGGCATCTATTGCGATACCGACTTTGTGTCCAAGACCGGCATGAGCCCGGTTGATCTGCAAAAGGTGAGTGAGCTGGGCGTGGCGCTCAACAACGCCGCTATCGAGGGCAAGCCCGACGACCTGGTCATTAACACGCATGTGTGCCGCGGTAACTACCACTCTACCTATGCCTTCGAGGGTGGCTATGACCCCATCGCGCCATACCTGTTCGCAAACGAGGATGTTGACGCATTTTACCTGGAGTTCGATACGCCGCGCGCCGGCGGTTTTGAGCCGTTGAGGTACGTTGCCCCTGGCAAGAAGGTCGTGTTGGGCCTGGTGACCACCAAGGCCGCTGAGCTTGAGGACGAGGATGCCATCGTCGAGCGTATTCACGAGGCTGCAAAGTATGTTCCGCTCGAGAACCTGTATCTGTCTCCGCAGTGCGGCTTTGCCAGCTGCGAGATTGGCAACAAGCTGACCGAGGACGAGCAATGGGCAAAGATCGCGCTGGTCAAGCGTATTGCCGAGCGCGTTTGGAAATAGCGGTAACGTTCGCAGGTGACGGCGCGTGCGAGACATGGCGCATCGCGTACAATGGTTCGGATCGTATCGTTCGGGCAGGTAATCCGCTATGCTCGAGCGCCCTTCCATTTTGAAAGGACTCTCATGTCCCAGTCCTCGACGCCCGCCGCCAGCGATGCCATCTACGACGCATCGTCGCTCGGCCGCCCGCGCATGTTTTTGCTCGGTCTGCAGCACCTGTTTGCCATGTTTGGCGCCACCGTGCTGGTGCCCGTGCTCACCGGTCTCTCGGTTTCGGCAACGCTTTTGTTTGCCGGTTTGGGCACGCTGCTGTTCCACTTCCTGTCGCGCGGTAAGGTGCCGGCATTTTTGGGCTCATCGTTTGCCTTTATTGCCGGTTATGCCGCAATCGCGCCCAACGGCGAGACCGAGCTTTTGCCCTACGCTTGTCTGGGCGTTGCTTGCGCCGGCCTGCTTTATCCGGTGCTTGCGGCGCTCTTCCGCGCCTTTGGCGCCAAGCGTGTCATGCGTTTCTTCCCGCCGGTGGTGACTGGCCCCATCGTCATTTCGATCGGTCTGATCCTGGCGAGCTCCGCTATTGCTAACTGCCAGACCAACTGGCTTGTGGCTGTCATTGGCGTTGCCGTTATCGTCATCTGCAACATCTGGGGCCGTGGCATGGTCAAGATCGTGCCGATTTTGCTGGGCGTTGTGGTGAGCTATGCCGTTGCGGCTGCGCTCGGCGAGGTTGATTTCTCGGGCGTTGCCGCCGCTCCGTGGGTCGGTCTGCCCATCGTGTGGGACAACACCGTGTTTGCACTCTTTGGGCCGCAGTTCGATAACGGTCTTGCCACGACGGCCATCATCACCATCATGCCGCTGGCCTTCGCGACCATGATCGAGCATATCGGCGATATCTCTGCTATCGGTTCGACTTGCGAGCGCAACTACATTGCCGATCCCGGTCTGCATCGCACGCTGCTCGGCGACGGCCTTGCCACGATTCTGGCTTCGCTCTTTGGCGCTCCGGCCAACACTACGTATGGCGAGAACACCGGCGTGCTCGCCCTGACGCGCGTGTTCGACCCGCGCGTAATTCGAATTGCCGCGTGTTGCGCCATCGTGCTTTCGTTCTGCCCCAAGTTCGCCGCGGTCATCGCCGCCATGCCGGCATGCGTTATCGGCGGTGTGTCGCTCGTGCTCTACGGCATGATCAGCGCTGTGGGCGTCCGCAACCTCATCGAGAACCAGGTCGATTTCCAGAACAACCGCAACGTGCTGGTTGCCGCGCTGGTGCTCGTGCTTTCGCTCGGCATCGCGTACAGCACCGCCGGCGCCATCGTGTTGGAGCTGGGCGGCGTGACCATTTCGCTGTCCGGCATTGCCGTGGGCTCACTGGTGGGCATCGTGCTCAACGCCATCCTGCCGGGTAACGACTTTGAGTTTGATGTCTCCGAGCTTGAGGAGGCTGCTGAGTAGCAGCTGCGTTCAGCTAAAACAAGATATGGTGCCCATGCGTATATGCGTGTGGGCACCATTTTTAATGCGTCAGTATCCAGTGGATGCCGCGGGCCATGCGTAAGTCGGTTTGGGCAAAGTGATTGCCGGGGTTGAGCTCCAGCGTTGTTGGAATGCCGCGCTCGACGAGCAACGCTTCCATCGCGCGTGTGTCGTCGAGTACATGCCGCATCATGCGGTTGGGCGTCTTGGTTTCCTTTTTGCCGAGTGACAGGTAGACGGCTTGCGGGCTGCCGGCAAAAGGGGCCGTGCTGGCACGGTCGACAAAGTCGGGAAACCATAGCGACCCCGATGCGCTCGCGGCGCGGTCAAAGGCGTCGGTTTGCCAGAGGGACCAGAGTGCGAAGAGGCCCGCGAGCGAGTAGCCGGCAATGCCGCGCCAGGTGGGCGGCTGAGGAAGCGACGACTCGACCTGGGGGATTATCTGATTCAGCAGCTCATCAAGAAAATCGGCAGCTTGGCCGCCGAAAGGCTCGGCATCGCGTACGGTCCCGTCGCATGCCCAGGGGCTCAGCTCGCGATTCCAATCGAGCCCGCCAATGGTGACGAGGGCGAATGGCGGACAGTCGAGCTCTCGGCAACACTTATAAACCTCGCTGCCGTCGCCCACGACCACAGGAAGGTAGATGACAGGCGCGCTTTCCGTATGATTCGAATAAACGGTTATCTGCTTTTGATGCGCTTCCATGACGGGCTTCTCTCAGTGTTGTGATATCGGCAGCCCCAATTGTCGCACGCCAGCGTATGCCGGTTGGGCTAGACCAAAGACAATCTCGTGCATCCCCTGCGGACGCATATGGAAAACGCCACCGCCGGAGGGGAGCTCGGCGGTGGCGTTGTTAAACGGTGCTGGGGCTCGGGGCCTTCGCGGGAGCTGCCATGTGCGCAGAGGCGTCTAAGAACGCTTACGGCTCGCCATGGTGCCTGCGGCGATAGCGGCTGTTCCCGCAAGGACGGTTGCCACGATGGCCGCACCCGAGGTGTCGCCGGTTGCCGCGAGCACGCCGGTAGTCTTGGCTTTCGTGGTTGAAGCCGCAACGGCCTTGGTCGGCTTTGAGCCCTCAGGCTTGGGGTTCTGCTTGGACTCCGCGGGCTTGCTTTCTGCGGGCTTGGTCTCGTCGGGCTTGGGGTCTTCCGGCTTGGCTACCTCGGGAGGTGCGATGGTCGTACTTTTGGCGACTGCTTTGATATAGAGGGAGTCGACCGTGGCGTCGCCCGTGCCGATGGCTTGGCCTGCCTCGTAGATGCCGTCACGGAGCTTGCGATAGTCAATGACCTTGCCGCCTTCGGGCGTCTGGATGGCGGCGTTCTCAATCTTGATGGTGCCGATTGTCTTGCCGTCAGCGCTCATGGCACGGGCAAAGATTGCCGCTGTATCTCCTTCGGCCGTTACCTTGCTGCGGATGATCGAGATGACTGCGGGTGTGACGCCCTCGCTGGTCTGGGCGATGATGCCGATGTTCTCGCCTTGGGGTTCGCGCCTCGTCTCGCCATCTTGGTTTTCGCTGTAGGGGATGGGGCCGTCGCCGTTCTCGACATAGCGGGCTATGGCCTTGACAACGGAGTCGCTGATGTAGATGTGGCCGCCCTTCTCGTTGGGTCGATCGTTTCTGGTGGAGAATGCAGCCGAAACCTCGCCTTCCGCAAACGCGTCCACGGTGGAGCCGTTCTTGACGACGATGTCGTCCTGGTAGGTGAAGAGGGCGTTGGCGCCACCGTATCTGCCTTTACTTGCACGGACCGTCACGTTTGCATGATCGAGGGTGATGCCCTTGTGGGCATAGACGCCATATTCAACACCGTTTACGTTGAGGGAGGCGTTTGTGGCTGCGAGGCTGCCCTTGGCCTCGACGGCAGCGTCTTCCTCGGAGCTTGCCTTGACCTGGCTGCCGTCCGAGATGTTGATATTGTCGCCGCTCCAAAGGGCCTCACCATCGGCTGAGCTTGCCTCGACCGTCCCGCCACCCTTGATGGTGAGGTTCTTGTCGGGTCCAATACCCTTGTCCTTGGTAGCCCTGGCGGTGACGGCTCCGCTGTCGTCAATCGTGATATTGCCGTTTGCCCTGATGCCATCCGATGCACCCGTGGCGTTGACGTTGCCCGAACCTTTGATAGCGAGATCACCTCCGGCATTGATGGCATCAAACCCAGTGCTCGTGGCGTTGACGGATCCGGCTCCGTCGATGTTGATATTACCCGTGGTGAGGATAGCGTCCTCAGTAGATGTCACGCTGAGCGTGCCGCCCTCGTCGCCTTGGATATTGAGCTCGGCATTCTCGTTAGTGCCATGAGAAACGTTGATGCTTTCGATCCATTCGGCAGTGACGATGTTGGTTCCCGAGTAATTCACGTTGAGCTTGCCTGCGGCCTGGATCTCGCCGCCGTTATAGTTGTTGAGCTTCAAGTCGTCGGCGCCGTCCCACGACCAGGTACCGGCCTCGTCGCTCGCCGCGGTGTTGTACTTGTTGCCGCCGACCTTGACCCATTCCGCTGCGAGCGAGACGCTCGGCATGAGCAGCGAGCTCACCGTGAGCGCGCAGGCCAGGCCGCAGACGATGCGGCGCGTCACGCGGCGCCAGCTGCCGTGCGCGAGTCCTATGCGACGGCGAACGTCGGGTTCGGCAACATGGGTTCCGGCGGTAGTGTCATTGCGTTTGGGGGTCGTGAACAAGGCTGCCATGGTTGCTCCCGTTCTCATAGGGCCTATACGACTAGATTCAGCGTATCTGCTGGATGTTGCCGGCGGTAGTGCCGTTTGGAGGGCAAAATGGCCAAAAGGGGGTGCGGACAGAAAGTTGGACCGCGGGGCGGTCCGGACTGGAGGTTCG
>CATYJU010000001.1 GCA_958407995.1 uncultured Collinsella sp. | reverse complement strand
AAAAGGGCGCAAAGCCTCGGTTCGATGAGACCGGTACCTACTTTACGCTGCAGTAACGAGAGGAAATAACCATGGGAGTCAGAACAGCTAACGTGCAGCCGGGAAATATCGGTGAGACACTGACGGGGCTGGCCGAGGTGATTCATGGCCGTCGCGACGCGTCGCCGCAGGAGAGCTATACCGCGCGTCTGCTGACCGACGTGGAGGATGAGCTGCTCAAGAAGCTTGCCGAGGAGGCGAGCGAGGTCATCATGGCCTGCAAGGATAACGATCACGACCACATCCGCTACGAGGCCGGCGACCTGGTCTACCACCTGCTCGTGACGCTTGAGCGCTACGGCATCACCCTCGACGAGCTTGCCGGCGAACTCAACGCCCGCCGCCACTAGTCATTTAAGAACGTCCCCAACGACTAGTCTTAGGCGAGGGGTGTGGGTTGCCATTCGCCGGTGGGGTGGGGGATATCGAAGGCCCGGTAGCCGCAGTCGTAGGCGTGGACCTGAGCCTCGCGGATGTTCCAGCAGATGTCGCAGGCGCGGTGTGCGTCCGAGCCAAAAGTGATCGGCACCTCGGCGTGGGCAAAGCAGCGCAAAAGGCCGGTCGTGGGGTAGTAATCGTCGAGCCCCTTGCGCGGTGCGGCTGTCGAGACCTCAACGCGGCGGCCCGTGTCGTGGGCGCACTCGGCCATCTGCTGCCAGAACGGCGCGGGGTCAAAGTCGGGCGCAAAGCCTTCCTTCGAAAAGCGCATGACCAGGTCGGGGTGGGCCATCACATCAAAGTTGAGTGAGCTTTCGCAAGCACGGCACCAGTCGTCGACATAGCGCTCCCACACGCCGAGCACGCCAAGGTTTTCCCAAACGTGCAGGTTGGTGTCGTCGTCGATCCAACCGCAGCGCGAATCGGGCGTATCGGGACGAGCGACGTTTTCCGTTCCCGCCGTGCCCGCGGCGCCGGCCATGATATCGCCTGGGTTGCCAATCCAATGCACGCTGCCCAAGCGCACTATGGCACCCGCGGACCAGCGCTCAACCAAAGGCTCGCAGCCCTCGTACCAATCGCATTCAAAGCCATAGATAAGCTCGAGCTCCGGCGTGATCTGCGCGGCGAGCTTGCGGGCGTCCTCAAAGGCCAGGCGATGCGCCGTCAGGTCGCCCTCGACAACCTGCACTTCGCAGTTGGCGTCCATGCTGGCGGGCAGGGTGAGGTGATCGGTCGAGACCATGACGCGGCAGCCGGCGGCGGCAGCAGCGCGGACGTTGTTCTCAAACGAGGCATGGCCGTCCGAAAACGAGGTATGAGTATGGCAATCGATCAGCGGGCAAGCAGACATGGCGGCTCCTTTGCGTCAAGCGAATCCGCTCCATTGTAATGGCGCGACCCCTGGCGCGCCGGGAACGCCGCAAGTCGAAACCGACTGGAAAGGGCAGATGGCGCGCAAGGGCTGCCACACGACATCGACCCTGCCTTAAAACGTGTACATCAGCCTCCAAAAGCTGCAATAAATGACGTGTTTGGAGGCTGATGTACATGTTTGGCTGAGGCGGTGGAGTGTCGGTTTCTTGCCGACAAGGAAAATCGCGCTCATCACGTGCCGTCACACTCGCGCAGCCCGCGATGTGCTAGCGTTTGGGTGAATAAAACGAGCCCATGCGGAAAGGAGCCGGACCGTATGCCATGCGATAGCACATCCCCGCTGTCTCGCGAGACCGATGCGCCCGAAACTATCGTCAAGCTGGAGTGCGACATCGACGACGCGTCGCCCGAGGTGCTCGCCTACGCCGCTGACCGCCTGCGCGAGGCCGGCGGCCGCGAGGTGCATTGGCTGCCGCTTTACTGCAAAAAGGGTCGCCCCGGATGGCAGTTGCAGGTGATCTGCTCGCACGAGGATATCGAGCGTCTACAGACGATTATCTTTTTGGAGACCACGACCAACGCCGTTCGCCGCCAGGTGATGGAACGCGTTTGCCTGCCGCGCCGATTCGAGCAGGTGACAACGCCTTGGGGCGAGGTGTCCGTTAAGGTGGCGACCCTGCCCGACGGCAGCGAGCGCGCGGCTCCCGAGTACGAGGATTGCGCCCGTCTTGCCCGCGAACATGACGTGCCGCTCCAACGCGTGATGCAGGCGGCTCAGAGCGCGGCGCTGCGATTCGAGTAACACGGTAGATGGGCTCCACATCCGCCGGACCCCGTATTCAGCTCCCATCAACCCCACTCCGAAAGGACTCCCCATGAAATACCTCATCGCTTCCGACATCCACGGCTCGGCATACTGGGCCGAGCGCCTGTGCACTGCCATCGAATCCGAGCAGCCCGACCGCATTGTGCTGCTGGGCGACCTGCTCTACCACGGCCCGCGTAACGACCTGCCGCGCGACTACGTCCCCAAGCGCGTGATTCCGCTGCTCAACGCCCTGGCTGACCGCATCATCGCCGTCCGCGGCAACTGCGACGCCGAGGTCGACCAGATGGTCCTCGACTTCCCCGTCATGGCCGACTACGCCACGTTGTTTGACGAGACCGGCCGTGAACTGTTCCTGACGCACGGCCACGTTTTTGGCGCCGGTATGCACAACAGCGTCGACCACGCGCCCGCGCTGCCCGAGGGTTCCGCGCTCGTCTACGGCCACACGCACATCAAGGTTAATGAGGAAAGCGTCGCGCACCCGGGCCTGTGGCTCTTCAACCCCGGCAGCGCGAGCATCCCCAAGGACGGCTCGCACAGCTATGGCATCTACGAGGGCGGCGCGTTCCGCCACGTGATCATGGAGGAGGACTAGCCATGGCCGAGCATATGGCTCAGCAAAATGCCGAGGGTTCGCGCGACCTGTCCACGCTGGTCGACGCGTCGGCCGAGCTGCAGCATCTGGTACAGACCATCTGGCGCCTGCGTCAGCCCGATGGCTGCCCGTGGGACCGCGAACAGACGCATCAGAGCATTGGCAAGAACATGATCGAGGAAGCCTACGAGGCGCTCGATTGCATCGAGACCGACGACGCGGCGCATCTGCGCGAGGAGCTCGGCGACGTGCTCATGCAGGTAGTGTTGCATGCGCAGATCGCGGCGGACGCCGGTGAGTTTACGCTGGCCGATGTGGCGCGCGATATCGACGCCAAGCTCATCCGTCGTCACCCGCACGTGTTTGGCGATGTGGATGCCGATAACTCTGACGAGGTGCTCAAGATTTGGGACGAGGTCAAGCTTGCCGAGAAGGCCGCCAAGGACAAGGCCGTGGCGGCAGGCGAGGCCGCGCCCGAGGGCCTGCTCGACGGCGTGCCCACGCACCTGCCGGCGCTGATGCAGGCGCAGAAGGTGTCGCGCAAGGCGGCTGCCGTAGGCTTTGAGTGGGAGACGGTCCAGGACGTGTGGGACGAGGTAGCTGAGGAGCGTGCCGAGTTTGAGGCCGAGGCTCCCGGAACGCCCGAGCGCGAAATGGAGTTTGGTGATCTGCTCTTTGCCCTGGTCAACGTCGCGCGCAAGGAGGGCATCGACGCCGAGAGCGCCCTGCGCGCGAGCACGGCCAAGTTTCGCCGTCGCTGGGCTGCGATGGAGCAGATGGCGGCCGATGCCCACGTAGATCTTGCCGAGCTTTCGACCCATGGCCTCAACGACCTGTGGGACGCAGCAAAGGCAGGGGAGTAATACCGCGGGAGCGACGGGACAGACTTGTCCCATCGCTCCCATTATTTTTAAAAAAAATTGTATCGCTTGGCTAACTTAGGGCATAATGCAAAAAGTGCGACAAGGCTAACTTATGAACCTTCGCGCCGCTGCAGCGTGTAAGCCGCGTCGCCAAGCATTCAACCCGTTTCCAAGTGAGAGGGAGACAACATGAGCGATATTTTGGATGTCTACGGTCGCGAGGTGCTCGACAGCCGCGGCAACCCCACCGTCGAAGTCGAGGTCGTGCTCGAGGACGGCAGCTTCGGCCGCGCGATGGTGCCTTCGGGCGCTTCGACCGGCGCCTTTGAGGCATGTGAGCTGCGCGACGGCGACAAGGGCCGCTATCTGGGCAAGGGTGTCTCGCAGGCCGTCGAGCACGTCAACAACGAGTGTGCCGATGCCGTCGTGGGCCTCGACGCCTTCGATCAGTGCGCCGTCGATGCCGCGCTAATCGCCGCCGACGGTACGCCCAACAAAACCAAGCTCGGCGCCAACGCCATTCTGGGCGTGTCGCTGGCCACCGCGCGCGCCGCAGCCGAGTCGGCGGGCCTGTCGCTGTACCAGTACCTGGGCGGCGTCAACGCTCACCTGCTGCCCACGCCCATGATGAACATCCTCAACGGTGGCGTGCATGCCGACAACAACGTCGACTTCCAGGAGTTCATGATCATGCCGGTGGGCGCCCCGAGCTTTGCCGAGGGCCTGCGCTGGTGCGCCGAGGTCTACCATACCCTCAAGGGCGTGCTGCACGAGGCCGGCCTGGGCGGCGGCGTGGGCGACGAGGGCGGTTTCGCGCCCAACCTCAAGACCAACGCCGAGCCATTCGAGTACATCACCAAGGCCGTCGAGAAGGCTGGCTTTAAGCCTGGCGTCGACTTCATGTACGCCATGGACCCGGCCTCGACCGAGTTCTACAACGCCGAGACCGGCATGTACGAGCTCAAGGGCGAGGGCGTGGAGTACACGAGTGCCCAGATGGTCGATTACTGGGAGAAGCTCGTCGACACCTATCCCATCATCTCCATCGAGGACGGCATGGCCGAGGAGGACTGGGACGGTTGGGTTGAGCTTACCCGCCGCATTGGCAACAAGGTGCAGCTGGTGGGCGACGACCTGTTCGTCACCAACACCGAGCGCCTCAAGAAGGGCATCGAGCTGGGTGCCGCCAACGCGATCCTGGTCAAGGTCAACCAGATCGGCACGCTCACCGAGTCACTCGAGGCCATCGAGACCGCCAAGGAGGCCGGCTACGCTTGCATCGTGAGCCACCGTTCCGGCGAGACCGAGGACTCCACGATCGCCGACCTGGTCGTGGGCGTCAACGCCGGCCAGATCAAGTCGGGCGCCCCGTGCCGCAGCGACCGCATCGCCAAGTACAACCAGCTCATCCGCATCGAGGACGAGCTCGAGGGCAGCGCGCGCTACGCCGGCAAGGCCGCGTTCTACAACATTCGCTAGGCACGCGGAGGTCGCGGGGGCGGGGAAGACTCGGATTTGCCTTGCTCCAGCCGGGCGCTGTTGAGCACCATTGGGCGCTGGGCCATATGACTCAGCGCCTTTTTTATGTCGAGCAAAGGCTGGCGAAGGCGGTGCGGGCGCTCGTGCTATAACTAGAATACTTAGCGCAAACAAACCTCAACCGCACAAGGCGCACATGGATCAGATTTACGACAACAGGTACTATTCCGCCGGTTCGCGTGAGCCGTCGCCTCGCCGTGCGCGCACGGTGCAGCTCGGTGGGTCCGCCTACGCCGGCGCCGACCGCTCCATGCAGCGCCCGACAAGTACCTCGCGCCCCAATGCTCAAGTGAATACTTCGACAGATGGACCAGTGCGCCCGGCACGTTCGTCGCATGCTCAGCGCTCATCGGCTCAAACGCACGATAGGTCGAGCAGGCCTTCGAACCGTTTTTCGGGCTCGGACTTTATGCACTACGCCAACGACAACGCGGTGGTCAAGGCGATCTACGACTTTACCCACGGTCCTCAGCGAGGGCTATTCATCGGCATTGTCGTTGCCCTGGTGCTCGTGAGCCTGTATTTCCCCGTGCGCGATCTGTACGTGGCAAAGCGTTCGAGCGATATCTTGGCCAAGCAGGTCGAGATTCGTCAGCAATACAATGATGAGCTGCAAAAAAGCGTCGACAAACTGCTCTCGGAGGAGGGCATTAAGGATGCGGCGTCCGAGGATCTGGGCCTGGTGATGCCCGGCGAGAAGAGGGTTGAAGTGCAGGGCCTGGACGACGATTCGGATTCGTCTTCGAGCAAGAAGTCGTCGAACGCCAAGAAGGCCAGCGAAGTTGCCAAGGAAATCGAAGAAGTCGGTAAGGACGCCCCGTGGTACATCCAGGCGCTCGACATGCTGTTTGGGTTTAACGGTGTCGAGGGCCAGACGGTCGTGTCCAACGGCAAATAGCGCCCGGAGGGGAGCCCGCAATGGCAGATTGCAAACGATTTAAGGTGGCGGCGATCGATCTGGGAACGGTGTCGTCGCGACTGGTGCTGGCGCAGGTCGAGGGCGGGGCGATCGTGGGATCGTCCAAGCATACCGAGATTACCGATCTGGGCGAGGGCGTCGACGCGACGGGCCGCTTTTGCGAGGCGGCGGTCGAGCGCGTGCTCGCTGCATGCCGCATGTTTGTGGACGAGGCGCGTGCCTTTGGGGCCGCGTGCATTTGCACCACATGCACGAGCGCCGCGCGCGATGCATCCAATGCCGCCCTGCTGCTGGACGGCCTGCGTAAGCTGGGGCTCGAACCGCAGGTGATTCCGGGCGAGGTCGAGGCGCGCCTGACGTTTTTTGGCGTGGCGCACGACTTTGCCGGCGAGCGCATCATTGTTGCCGATTCGGGCGGCGGATCCACGGAACTCGCGACGGGTGTGTACGCACCGGAGCGTGGGGTCTTCGCGCTGGAGGGTACGCGTTCGCTGGACATCGGTTGTCGCCGCGTGACGGAGCGGTTTTTCTCGGCACTGCCGCCTGCGGACGGCGAGCTTGCTGCCGCTGCCAACTGGGCGGGCGAGCAGTTCGCCGCCTATTTTGAGGGCCTGCCGAGCAATTTTGAGCGTGCAGAGCGCCTGGTCGCGGTGGGTGGCACCGTCACCACTCTCGTGGCGCTGGTTCACGAGCTGGAGCCGTATGATTCGAGCTTTGTGCACCTGCGCGAGCTTTCGATGGAACAGATTTCGGCTGCTATCGAGCACATGTCTGTGTTGGACGCGGACGGCATCGCCGCGCTACCGGGTGTGCAGCCCAAACGCGCGGGCGTGATCTTGGCTGGCGCCGTGGTGATTCGCGAACTCATGCGTGCCGGCGGCTACAAGACGCTCACCGTAAGCGAGAATAGCCTACTCGCCGGTATGGCCGCCACCATCAACGAGACTCTTGACGGTGCAACCCCCACCATCGCCTGGACCCCGAGTCTGAGCGCCCTTTAACCGTCTCCCTCTGAGTTGCGGTGAAATGGTTCCTAAATGGGCCGGTAAACGGCCAAAACAGGAACTATTCCACCGCAACTTAAAGCCCCATCGGCGTCCAAAAGAAACGAGCCCGCATCCCTGGGGAACACGGGCTCGTAAACAATACGTGGTAGGGGCGGTGGGACTCGAACCCACAATCCTTGCGGCGAGAGATTTTAAGTCTCCTGCGTATGCCAATTCCGCCACGCCCCCGTGAGACTAGAAGTCTAGCACAAGCCGTCCGTTACGCGTTGACGGCCATCGAGTGTTGGCCCGACTTCTCCAGGAACTCCTGGAACTTGGCTTCGTCGCCCTTGTTCTTGTACTGCAGGGCCAGCAGGTATTCCAGGCGGCAGCTCTTGACCTTGTCGTCACCGGCCTCCTTGAGCATGCGCTCCAGCTCGGGAATGTCGTTGTGGCGCTTCAAGATCATCGTGTCGTACATCAGTTGGCATTCGTGCGCGACTGCCTCGGCCTGACCGCCCTCAAAGCCCTTGATCTCGTGCAGGAGCTCCTTGGATTTTTTGCGGTCCTCTTGGCCAACGTAGTAGTTAAAGGCCTTAATCACCAGGTCGACGCGCTGCATCTTGGGCAGATTGAGTCCCAGCAGCAAATCGAACATCTCGTCGGCGCGCTTGTGGTCCTCGCGCAGCAGATAGGAGTTCAGGCGCAGGTAGTCGCGGTTATAGCGCGGGTACAGCATGCTGGTGAGTTTGCCATCGAGCAAGCGATCGAACTCGTCCCACTGCTTGGCAGCCATAAGCTGCTGCAGGCGCTTAAACGTGGTGCGTTTTTTGACGCTAAAGAACACCGACACGGCGATACAGATGATGACGACGGCGGTCCAGAGGATGCGGGAATCGGGCATATTGGAGTCCTTAGTCGCTCATAAAGCGAGCGGTATGACAACACGTACTAGATGTATTATACGCAGCGCGCAAGCAAACTGGCATAAAAGCTCATCGAGGCTGAGTGCCATCGCTCGCTGCGGTACACTTACCTAAAGTAAACCACGAAGGGAGACATTACCTATGAAGAAGATCGTTTTGGCTTGCGGTGCTGGCGCTGCTACTTCCACGCTCGTTGCCCAGAAGGTCGCTACCCTGCTCGACGCCAACGGTTACGCCGACAAGTACGAGATCGTGCAGTGCGCCATCTCCGAGGCCAAGGACGTTTGCGACGAGGGCGCCGACCTGCTGATTGCCACCACCGTTGCCCCCGAGGGCCTCACCTGCCCGTACGTGAGCGGCGTGCCCTTTATGACCGGCATGAACCGCGTCGCTGCCGAGAAGGCCGTTCTCGACGTCATGGCTCAGTAGGCGCTGACTGCATGAGTGAGCAGAACGCCAATCCGGTAGAGCTCTTTGGTATGCGCGTTGCCCATGTGGGCATTAACGCCGCCGACCCGGCAGACGCCTTGGAGATTGCGGAGCTGTTCTCGACGATGATGGGCCTGCCCGTTATCGAGACCCCGGTTTCGTACTTTAACGATTCGCTGGTCGAGGTCATGAAGCAGAACGGTCGTGGCGCCAAGGGCCACATCGGCTTTGCCGTCAACGACATCGATGCGGCCGAGAAGTGGTTTGCCGAGCGCGGGCTCGAGGTCAACGAGGAGTCGCGCGTGCTGCTGCCCGACGGCGGCACCAAGCTCGTGTACTTTAAGCGCGAGTTCGCCGGCTTCGCCGTGCATTTGTGCCGCGAGTAGCGCACAAGCTGCCATAGCTGGCAAAAAGGGATAGGGCTGCGTGGCCCTATCCCTTTATTTATGTCGAGGGGCTTCCTACCGCGGCAGGCGAATCGTAAAGCGGCTGCCGACGCCCTCGACCGAGGTCACGCCGATGACGCCGCCGTGGCTGTCGACGATCCACTTGGCGATAGCGAGCCCCAGGCCCGAACCCTGCGCGCCGGCATCGCGCGCGTTGTCGGCACGGTAGAACCGCTCGAACGCGTGAGCTGCGGATTCCTGGTTCATGCCGATGCCTTCGTCCTCAACACTTATGTCGATCGTGCCCATGCCCGCATTGGGCGTTATGCCAAATGTGACGGTCGTTCCCGCATCCGAGTACTTGGCGGCGTTTTGCACGATCACGCGCAGAGCCTGCTTCACGAGCGCCACGTCAACGGGCGCATCGCAGCGCGGGTCGCTGACAAGCGCAGCGTCAAAAGCCAGCCGATATGTGTGCTCGGTATCGATCATCTGCGATTCCTCGCATACCTCGTCGACCAGTGCGGCCAGGTTGGTATTCGCATGCCGCAGGACCGTGCGGCCGGCATCGCCGCGCGCCAAAAACAGCAGCTGCTCCACGAGCTCCTGCATGTGCTCGCTTTCGGCCTTGAGGGACGCGATGGATTCCGCCAGCACGTCCGGGTCGTCTTTGCCCCAGCGGTCGAGCATGTTCACGTAGCCCTGAATCACCGCGATGGGCGTGCGCAGCTCGTGGCTTGCATCGTTGACAAAGCGCATCTGCTGCAGCTTGGCCTCTTGCATCTGGCGCAGCAGGCGGTTGAGCGCGACCTCGATACTCGCCAGATCGGCGTCGCCAGTGGTGACGCTCGGCGAATCGACGCTTGCTCGCTCGATGGCCTGCTCCAGCGTTTCCATCTTGCCGCCGGAGAGCTGCATACGGCCGAGCTCGTCCACGCGCAGGGCCAGGTCGTTGAGCGGTGCCATGGTGCGGCGTACGCGTCGGGCGCCGCCGAGCATGTTGAGCACGCTGATGACCTGCCAACCTACAACGACAAGGTAGAGAGGCCATAGCGTGACGAGGTCCTGCGCGAGGGGGAAGGTCTTGGTGGTGCGCGCAAGCTCGACGGTATAGGCGAGTGTTGCCAGGTCCCAGCCACGTGCAGGCGTCAGCGACATGCCGCGAACGGCGGCGCCGGGGATCCATCCTGCGGTAAACGCGTCGTCGGGCAACGCCTGGTTGTAGCCATAGACGAGAATCGCCGCTGCAATCACTACCAGCAGCAGATCGAGCCAGACGTAGCTCATCAGGCGGCGCCACATATAGCTCCAGTTGATGGCACGGGCGATGGATGTGACGCGCTTGGTCTCGGCGTTACGCGCGGCAGACATAGCCCACCCCGCGCACGGTCTGGATGATGCGAGCGCCGCCGGCGTCCTCGATTTTGGCGCGCAAGTGCGCGATGTGTACGTCGACGTTGTTGGTGTCGCCCACGTATTCGTAGCCCAGCGCCTCGTGCGCGATGCGCTCGCGCGTGAGCACGGTTTCGGCATGCGCCATAAGCAGGGCGAGAACGTCGAACTCGCGGGCAGTCAGCACGATGGGCGAGCCGCCGACCGTGACTTCGCGGCGGTCGGGATCGAGTGCGACCGAGCCCACGGCGAGCGTGGCGGGGGAGGGCACGGCAGAGGTCTTGGCCGAGTCGCCAGTCGGGGGTATCGCAGCGGCGTTCCCGACTGCGCCGCCCGCTATACCCGCCCTGGCTCCAACGCCGCCAACGCCCGAAGCCGTCCGCACGGCCTCCGAGCGCTTCAGCGCCACGCGGATCCGTGCGAACAGCTCCTCGATCGCAAATGGCTTGGTCAGGTAATCGTCAGCACCGGCGTCGAGCCCGGCCACCTTGTCCATCACGGCATCGCGCGCGGTGACCATGATCACCGGCACATCCTTGTGCTTGCGGACGCGCCGCAGCACCTCCATGCCGTTGAGCTGCGGCAACAGTACATCGAGCAGAATCAGATCGTAGTCGCGTTCCAGCGCCAGGTCAACGGCGGTGCGGCCGTCGGCGGCGTGCTCCACCTGGTAGCCCTCGTGCTCCAGCTCGAGTGTCACAAAGCGGGCGATTTTCTCTTCGTCCTCTACGATCAGGATCCGTGCCATGCGTGCCCCCGTCTGCGATTACTTGTCGTCGTTCAGATTTTGCTTGATGCCGTCCGCGGCATCGGCGGCGTGATCCATCAGGTTGTTGATGCTGCCGGGCACGTCGCCGTCGCTATCGATGCGGTAGCGCATACCAAAGAACAGGCCAAGCAGCATCAGCCATATCGTGGCGCCCCAGGCAAACAGCGCGACGATGGGGATCAGGATGGGGATGTTGAGGATGATCGCATCGCGGCGCGTGGCGATAAACTTGGTGTCCAGGCTCAGACGGAAGAGCTTTTTGAGGTACTCCCACACGCTGTCCATCTTCTTGGAGAAGTCGGTCTTTTCGCTCGACTTCTCGTAGGCGGCCTGTGCGGCGACCATCTCGGCAGAGGGCTCATCGACCGGCGCGGACTCGGTGGCGGCATGCGCCGATGTGGTCTGGGTCTTGCCCTGCGACTCGAGCCAAATGATGGCATCAAGGACGTTGCCGCCGGCGGCGTCGAGCGCTGCCTTGGCATCGGTGTAGCTCACGTTGCACTTGGTGCGGATGGTTTCAACTTTTTCGAGGTCGTCCATGACCTGTCCTTTCGTTCGATGGGCGCGACGCCGGGCGATCTGCCCGGGCGCGAGCGTTGCGTTCGGCGGCCTGCGTTGCGCGGCGCCGCCCCGCCCTTGGTCGAACTCTATAGTGCAGGTTATAGATTAAGCGATTCTTGAGCCAAGATTAATGTTGGATGAGTTTTTGGGTAGCGGTGGGAAAAGTATTAGACCTCGATAGCGGGGGATGTGGTGCCGGTGCAAAACGGCGTCAAAGGTTGGTCGAGCAGGCGGTTTCTCCATTGATGTCCGCACAGCATGTGACACTTACCCTGCCGCCCCGCTCTGCCGCGGCGGCATGCGTCTGAACAACGACTCTCTAAGGAGTTCGATACCGATGAGTGACAACGCAAAGCATCTCGCAAAGAAGTGCGTAAAGGACGCGGGGCCGTGCCTCGCGCTGTGCGTAGCCGGCGCAGCGGTCGCGCTGCTGGCTGTTCTGGGGCCGTTCGACGTGCTCCGAAGTGCCAGCTTTCTGCATGTTTGCATGGCTCTTGCCGGCGCCACGATGACCGGCGGCGTGCTCGATCTGATCTTTTGGGTGTTTGACCCGTTTGGATGGAAGAGCGAGGGGTAGGTCCCAAAGGATGGAAGGGCTGGAACGGTTGACTTAGTGATCGTGCAGAATGTGGGCTAGCGACTTACAGGGAAGTGGTGATCCGATGACGGTCTATGTGACGGGCGATATTCACGGCGGCGTCGACATGCAAAAGCTTCGCGACTGGGATCTTGGGGATGGTCTGACAAGTGACGACTATCTCATCATCGCGGGCGACTTTGGCTTTCCGTGGGATTTCTCTGCCGAGGAATGTGCCGACATCGCCTGGCTGGAGTCGCGCCCCTATACCGTGCTGTTTGTCGACGGCAACCACGAGCGTTTCGATCACTGGTCGGAGCGCCCCATGGAGCTGTGGCACGGCGGCCTGACGCAGCGTCTGTCGGACACCTCGCCCATCCGACGCCTGACGCGCGGTGAGGTTTTTGAGCTCGACGGCTCAACGATCTTTACCATGGGCGGCGCCACGAGCGTGGATAAGGAATACCGCATTCCGTATTCCAGCTGGTGGCCGCAGGAGCTGCCGGACGAGCGCAACTTTGAGGAGGCGCGGGCAAAGCTCGACAGCGTGGGTTGGAAGGTCGACTATGCGATCACCCATACCTGCTCCACGCGCATGCTTTCGCCCACGCTTTACCCGGCACCTGGCTGGAATTATCCCGATGTCGATCGACTCACCACGTTTTTCGACGAGCTGGAGGACCACCTGGACTACAAGCGCTGGTACTACGGGCATTTTCATCGTGACGCCAACCCAGCCGAGTGCCACACCGTGCTCTACGACTGTATTGTCCGCCTGGGCGACGAACTCCAGCCCTGGGATGTCGCGTAGGGGCGGGGTGGCTGGCTACTCGACCGTTACAGTGATGTTTTCCCGATGCGTGCGGATAACATCCCAGCTAAAGTGCTCGACCAGCTGCTCGGCAGAGCGCGGTGTGGCGTCCGGCGCGATGCCTGTTTGCCCGGCGAGCCAGCCCAGTAGTGCCTCGGGCGCGCCAAAGCGGGTGCGGAGCTCGCCCAGGTCCAGGTCGCGGTCGCGCTTGGAAAGGCGGCGGCCATCCGGCGACATGAGCAGCGGAATGTGCGCGTAGTGCGGCGTGGGAAGTTCCAGCAAATGCTGCAGGTAGATTTGGCGCGGCGTGGAGCCCAGCAGATCGCATCCGCGCACGACCTCGGTAACACCCATGGCGGCGTCATCGACCACCACGGCCAGTTGATAGGCAAACACGCCGTCGCTGCGACGCACCAAAAAGTCGCCGCATTCGGTGGCGAGCGCCTCACATTGGGCACCATACGTGCGGTCCACAAATTCGACCACATCGTCTGCGAGGTCGTCGACGGCGGGCACGCGCAGGCGCGTGGCCGGAGCGCGCAGGATGCTGCGGCGGGCAACCTCCTCGGCAGAAAGGCCTCGGCAGGCGCCGCGGTAGATGGGCGTGCCGTCGCTGGCATGCGGCGCGCTCGCGGCGTGGAGCTCGGCGCGCGTGCAAAAGCAGGGGTAGGTGAGGCCGGCGTCTTGCAGCTGGTGCAAGGCGCTCTCGTACAGGTCGAGGCGATCGTGCTGGTAGTAGGGACCTTCGTCCCACTCCAGTCCCAGCCAGGCCAGGTCGTCGATGAGCTGGGCGGCAAGTTCCGGGCGCTTACAGCGATCGTCCAGGTCCTCGATGCGCAGCACGATGTTGCCGCCCTGGCTGCGGGCCGAAAGCCACGCGCACAGGCAGCTGAACACGTTGCCCAAGTGCATGCGGCCCGAGGGCGACGGGGCAAAGCGCCCCACGACGAGCGCGGGAACGGAGACGGGCGGCGTCGTTGGTGCATCCGCGGCGGGCGTTACTATGTTGCGTGTTTTGATATCCATGCGGACGAGTATAGCGCGGGGCACGGTAGGGAAGGCGTTTCCGTGGCTCGCAAGTTGGCGGCGCTGCGCATCGCGCACGGTGGGTCTGCGGCCCAACGTCTCGATCGCTGCGCACCGACTCGGCCTTATACACGACAGAAACCCCGGCAGCTCTTCGCAACTGCCGGGGTTTCCGCGGAAAAGGGGGACATGATCCTCAAGCGAACGGCAAAGGGGCAAACCGTTTTCGCTCAACTGCTTTATGCCCCTCGACTGGTGGCTCAATCAGCGCATGCCGCGCCCACACAAAGCCGCTACACCTGTGACGGAGCTGTGAAGTGGTATCTATTGCTGGCGCAGGCCATGCCAAAGAGTGTCCTAAACGACAAATTTGTTGTCTGTCGGTTCAGCCCAATGATCCGTTTTCCTCCGTCCCCAATAGATCATTTTCCAAGTGCCGAGGTGTGGGCGTGACTTTCATCCCGTTTGGCGCTCCGGTCGCCTAGATATTCGTCATGCGTACCCGCAAACGTGGGACAATGGCGATGTTGGTTTTACAGACAAAGGATGTGCCTATGAACGCCCCCGTTGCCAATACTTGTCGGCAGCGCTGCCTGTTTGCGCGATTCGCTTCCGTCTGCGTGCTCGTCGCGCTTGCGTTGTTGCTGCTGCCTGTCGCCGCGCACGCCGACGGCTACTCCATGACCCAAACCTATATCGGTGCCACGGTCGAGGCCGACGGCTCGCTGACCGTTGTCGAGGGACGCCAGTTTGATTTCGATGACGACATCAACGGCGTGTTTTGGGAGATCAATACAGGCTCTAACCAGCAGGGCGGCGCGGCGGGCGTCAATGTGCTGAGCGTCGAGGAAGACGACACCGCGTTTAACAAGGTCGACAGCGCAAACAAAGGCGACAACGGCGTCTATACGGTTGAGCAGTCCGACAGCGGCGTAAGAATCAAGGTGTTCAGCCCCCACGAGAGCGGCGACAGCGCGATCTATTACGTGAGTTACACCATGACCGGTGCGGTTATGAACTGGGCCGATACCGCTGAGCTCTACTGGAAGTTTGTGGGCGATGGCTGGTCCGCGGACTCCGATGATGTCGAGATGGAAGTGTACTTCGCAAATGCCGCTGCCGGGACGGCGGCCGTCAAGGGCGATAACTTCCGTGCATGGGGCCACGGCCCACTGACGGGCGACGTATCGCTCGATGCGGACGAGCCCATGGTCACCTATACCATTCCCTGCGTGCATCAGGGCGAATTCGCCGAGGCACGCATCGCCTTCCCCAGCGACTGGGTGCCGCAGCTTGCCGCCTCGGGCGAAGAGCGCATGTCAACGATCCTGAGCGAAGAGAAGGAATGGGCCGACGAAGCCAACGCCCGCCGCGCTCACGCTCGCATGATTGCCAATGTACTTGCCGTACTAAGTGTTGTCGCGGCGGTGGCCTTTACCGGCACAATCGTTGTGCTCAAGCTGCGCCGCCGCAAGCCCAAGCCGCTTTTCCAGGACGAATATTTCCGCGATGTGCCTTCGGCCGACCATCCCGCCGTGCTTTCGGCCCTCATGAGCTGGAACGAGGTGCCCGATCAGGCATATATCGCCACGCTCATGAAGCTCACCGACGACCGTGTGATTAAGCTGGAGCAGGCGACCGTGACTAAGGCTAAGAAGGGTCTGTTGGGGCGTGAAAAAGAAGAGCAGACGTATCGCGTGACGGTGGGTGATGCGGGCTGGAAGTCGGCCAAGGGCATTGACCACATGGTGCTCAAGGTCTTCTTTGCCGGTGCTAAGCCCGACGAGAACGGCGATCGCTCGCGCACGTTCGACGAGCTGCAGCACTACGTCAAGCAACACGCTACACCCGTGGGCGACAAGCTCGAGGACTATCAGAACACCGTTAAGGGCAAGCTGGCCGATAGCGAGTACGTTGCCTCGGACGGCATTGTCGCAATGGTGTTTTGCCTGGTTCTTGGTATTCTGATCGCCTGTATTCCCGCGGGATCCATCTTCTTTACCGACGGCGCACAGGCGAACATTATCGCCGCGGTTATCTCGGTGCCGATTGTGCTGGTGGGTATTGGCGTGGGCCTTACGTTCCGCCGCTTTACGCCGGAGGGCGCCGAGGTGGCGGCTCGCTGCAAGGCGCTCAAGCATTGGCTCGAGGATTTCACGCGCCTAAAGGAAGCCGTCCCCGGCGATCTGGTCCTGTGGAATAAACTTCTGGTGATGGGTGCGGCGCTGGGTGTTTCCAAGGAAGTCCTGCGTCAGCTTGCCGAGGCTGTTCCTCCCGAGGTGCGCGAGGCCGACGGTTTCTACGACAATTACCCCTGCTACTGGTGGTACTACCATCATTACGGCAACGAGTCGCCGATGGATTCGTTCGACGGCGTGTATCACGAGAGCATCCGTGAGCTGGCATCGAGCTCCGACAGCTCGAGCGGCGGCGGAGGCGGCGGCTTCTCGGGCGGCGGAGGCGGCGGCGTCGGCGGAGGCGGCGGCGGAACGTTCTAGCGGTCGTAAATTATGGGATGGGCTTTTCTCGACAGCCGTCGGGGGAAGCCCATCCCTTTTTATGCGCTACCTACGAAGACTGTCCCCAACGACTAGTCACTGGGGACGTTCCTAAATGACTAGGTATGGCTGCTGGGCCTAGGCTGTTAGGTCGAGTTCGTAGAGGAAGCTTTCGCGCGGCATGTCGTGACGGCGCTCTTCGCGGTTGGCGCGGTGCGTGGCCGTGCGCTTAAAGCCATGCAGCTCGTAGAACTTCCACGAGCAGTTGGAGTCGGTGTACAGGTGCGCCCTCGTCGCCCCGCGCGAGGATAGGTACGAGACTGCGGCGTCGAGCAACACCGAGCCAACGCCCAGGCCATGGACGTCGCGATCTACGGCAAGCAGCGTGACCTCGTTGTCGTGTGGCAACGGGCTGCTTTCGAGCAGGCGGTTGTTGGTTCGGATGGTTGCGCGCACAAACGAGAGATACTCGGCGCAGGCATCGGGCTCCAGCTCGCGCATTTGCGATAGCAGTGCGCGTTCGGTATCCAGCCAATGTTCCTTAACGGTGGCGCCGGAGCTCTGTCCCGCACGCGCGAGCGCAATGCCGCGCGCCTGACCGTCGATTACGGCAACCTGCGAAAACGTCGAAGACGAAAGGCAGTAGGCGAGGTCGCACGCGGCCTCGAGGCGGTTGTACTCATCGTTATCCGAATTGTTATGCCAAAGCTGCTGCAGAATCAACGCGATGGCGTCGAAGTCTTCGGTATCAAACGGTCGGTAGAGAACCCGCGAGACCATGGTGCCTCTTTCTTTTGCGGATGCATATCGAGCACAGTTCTACCACGCTATTGGCATCTAATTATGGTGCCCCTGTGTTCCATGAACTCACCGTGCCCGGTGCCGTGCCCATCCCCTCCGCTCGCAAACTTTTTCTGCATATGCGCCCGTTGCGGGGTGCATCGATGCGCTCGATGCGCTACATTGAATCAGTATTTTCAATGCCGCTGCGCGAGCGCTGCAGATCGACGTATCACCGGCTCACAGAGCACGGCGGCGTACCAGACAGGAGGACTGCATGGGATCTGATGTGAAGATCGCACGCGCGTTGATTTCGGTTACCGATAAGACGGGCGTCGTCGATTTCGCACGGACGCTGGTCGATGACTTTGGCGTCGAGATCATCTCTACGGGCGGCACGGCTCGTGCCATCGAGGACGCGGGCGTCCCCGTAACCCCCATCGAGGAGTTCACGGGCTATCCCGAGATGATGGACGGCCGCGTTAAGACCCTGCACCCCAAGGTTCACGGCGCGCTGCTGGCCCGCCGCGATTCCGAGCAGCACATGCAGGAGGCGGCACAGCACGGCATTAAGCTGATCGACCTGGTCGTCGTCAACCTGTACGAGTTCGAGAAGACCGTCGCCAACCCCGAGGTCACCTTCGCGGATGCCATCGAGCACATCGACATCGGCGGTCCCTCCATGCTGCGCTCTGCCGCCAAGAACGCCGCGAGCGTTACCGTCATCTCCGACCCGGCCGACTATGATGCCGTCCTGGCCGAGATGCGCGAGACCGGTGGCTGCACCACGCTTTCCACCCGTCGTCGCCTGCAGGTGAAGGTCTACCAGACCACCGCTGCCTACGACACGGCTATCTCCCGTTGGCTTGCCGCCCAGGCAAGCGACGTGGCGGACACCTCTGCCAAGCTCGAGATCTCGCTGGAGAAGGTCGACGACCTGCGCTATGGCGAGAACCCGCAGCAAAAGGCCACGGTCTATCGCTTTGCCGAGGGCTGCGAGAACACCGCGAGCTCGCAGTTCCCGCTCGTTGGCTCCGAGCAGATCCAGGGCAAGCCGCTCAGCTACAACAACTATCTGGATGCCGACGCCGCTTGGAATCTGGTCCGCGAGTTCGACGAGCCGGCCTGCGTGATCCTCAAGCATCAGAACCCCTGCGGTTCCGCCGTTGCCGAGGACATCACGGCTGCCTACGACCGCGCTTTCGCCTGCGATCCCAAGAGCGCCTTTGGCGGTATCATCGCTTGCAACCGCGAGGTTCCCTATGAGCTGGTTGAGCACTTTGCCGATCAGAACAAGCAGTTCGTCGAGGTTATCATCGCTCCGAGCTACACTGCCGAGGCGCTCGAGCGCATGGCCAAGCGCCCCAACCTGCGCGTGCTGGCCACCGGCGGCGTGGACCACGGCGCCCAGGTGGAGCTGCGCTCCGTCGACGGCGGCATGCTGGTGCAGGAAGTCGACCACGTGACCGAGGATCCCGCGACCTTCACGTTCCCCACCGACCGCAAGCCCACCGACGCTGAGATGGCCGAGCTCGAGTTTGCCTGGAAGGTCTGCAAGGGCGTCAAGTCCAACGCCATCCTGGTTTCCAAGGGTAAGGCCGGCATTGGCATGGGCCCGGGTCAGCCCAACCGCGTTGACTCTGCACTGCTTGCCTGCGAGCGCGCCGAGGACTTCTGCGAGCGCGAGGGCGTGGAGAAGGGCGGCTTTGCCTGTGCAAGCGACGCGTTCTTCCCGTTCCGCGACAACGTCGACGTGCTTGCCGCGCACGGCGTGACCTGCATCATCCAGCCTGGCGGCTCCAAGCGCGACGACGAGAGCGTCCAGGCCTGCAACGAGCATGGTATTGCGATGGTCTTCACAGGGGCCAGGCATTTTAGGCACTAAGTTTCGCCCCGGGACAAAATAATCTCCGCAAAAGACGGTCGCTCCGTTTGGAGGGCCGTCTTTTTGGTATAAGAGGACGGAATGACTAACACGAAAGGTATGACCATGCCCCAGATTGATGATGCCGAGCTGTTTGGCAATGCCGAGGATCAGCGTGCGTACGAGGACTTTTGCGCCAATCAGGAGGCGGTCGAGAAGTTCACGCTCGACAAGCCCGCGCTTGTCTGCCGTTGGCGCATGTCCAACAAAAAGGTGCCCATGCTCAACCGCCACATCCGCGCACTGTCCGAGCGCCTGGTGCAGGGCGAGCCGCTTACCCATAACATGCTCAGCTGGGCCAAACAGCACGTTGAGTGGTCGCTTGCCGAGGGCGATTACACCGCACATGACGGCGTGCTCATGCTGGTGATCGACGTCAACGGCAACGCCGCCATGACGGTGGGGGAGTACGAGCCGCTCGCCGATACGTCGGCCAAGGCGCTGCGCGCCCGCTCCGCAGAGGCCCGCTCCGAGGCCGACGAAACCGGCGTGGCGCCCGAGCTGCTCGCCGCCGTCAACAACGGCGAGCTTGCCTTTGTGGCGCCGGCGGACGAGTGCCTGTGCGGCACGGCGACGCTCATCGAGCAGCTGGCCCAGACCAAGGGCATCCCGGTCACGCGCGTAGACATTCCCGCGCAGCTTAAGGGCGCGCTGTTCCTAGTGAGCGACGAGCACGGCGTGGTCCCCGCGACCGAGACAGATGCCGCCGAGGCCGACGCCGCCACGGTCGCCTTCTTCGCCGAAGGCTACGAAAAGCTCCGTGCCCGCCGCTAAATGATTTTTCTGGGACGGGGATTAAAGAATCATTTTGGTCCCCGCCACCGCTGCGAGCGAAGGGCAAGCTAAACGCTTTCGTTCGCGAACAGTTCTGTCACCTTGGCACCGCGCGCGGTGCACACCTGCAGTTTCGCAGCCATAATGGTGGCAAGACAACCAAGAGGGGAGCGGAATCCATGGCGCTGATCTATATCGTTGAGGACGACGAGCCCATTCGTCGTGAGCTTGTCGACATCCTTGCCCGCGCCGGGTTTGAAATCGAGGCCTGCGAATCGTTTGAGCATGTCTCGCGCGATATTCTCGCCGCCGCGCCCGACCTGGTGCTGCTCGATCTCACACTCCCTGTCAAAGACGGCCAGCACATCTGCCATGAGGTCCGTCGCGAATCCGAGGTCCCCATCATCGTTCTCACGTCGCGCACGACCGAGATCGACGAGGTCATGGCCATGACGCTCGGCGCGGACGACTTTGTTCCCAAGCCCTATAGCGCGCGCGTGCTTGTGGCGCGCATCAACGCACTGCTGCGTCGCACCGCGGCGGCGGGCGAGCGCAGCAAGCTCGTCCACAAGGGACTGGAGCTCGACCTCGCACGCTCCATGGTCACCAACACGCAAACGGGCACCAGCACCGAGCTCACCAAAAACGAACTGCGTATCCTCTCACTGCTTCTGAGTCGCGCGGGCAAGATTGTTTCGCGCTCGGCCATCATGCAGGACCTGTGGGACTCCGACGCCTTCGTGGACGACAATACGCTCACCGTCAACATCAACCGCCTGCGCACCACGCTCGAAAAAATCGGCATCAAGGGGTATTTGACGACGCATCGCGGCCAAGGCTATTCGGTCTAGGGGCCGGCTATGTCGTTTGGCAAATTCTTTAAAGATGCGCTGCTTCCCGTCGCCGTGTGGACGTGCGGCGTGCTGCTGAGCTGCTTTGTGCTGACGGTCGCCGGTGCACCCGTTTCTATTGTGGTCGTGGCGGTCGGCGTGTCCTTTATCTTTGGTATGCTCGGCATCGTGGTCGAGTACGCGCGTCGCCGCCGTTTTCTGCGTCAGCTGGAGCGCGCGGCCGAGGAGCTCGAGAGCCCCGCATGGGTGCAGGAGATGGTGCAATGCCCGACCTATGCCGAGGGCGAGCTCGAGTACGAGGTCTTGCGCCGGGTGGGCAAAGCCGCTTGCGACGAGGTTGCCGAAGGCCGGCGTCAGACCGATGACTATCGCGACTATATCGAGAGCTGGGTCCACGAGGCCAAACTGCCCCTGGCGGCGGCTCATCTAATTTTGGAAAACCTGGATGGCAGCGAAGACGACCTGTCTCGTGTGGATGACCTGGGCCGTGAGTTGGCTCGCGTGGAGCGCTATATCGACCAGGCGCTGTACTACGCGCGTTCGGAAGTCGTGGAGCGCGACTACCTGATTCGCCGCTGGGATCTCAAGACCTTGGTGACGGGCGCGATTAAGGCCAACGCGCGCGAGCTCATCGCGGCGCACGTGGCCCCGGTGTGCGAGAACCTCGACTTTGAGGTCTTTACCGACGAGAAGTGGCTCGAGTTTATTCTGGGCCAGCTCATTCAGAACAGCATTAAATATGCGCGCGAGGACGGCGCAAAGATCGTGTTTTCGGGCGCGTTGCTGGACGAGGGCCTGGCGAGCGAACGCATCGAGCTCACCGTCGCGGACAACGGCTGCGGCGTGAGCGCGGCCGACCTGCCGCGCGTGTTCGAGAAGGGCTTTACCGGCGACAACGGCCGCACCACCAAGCGCGCAACGGGCATTGGCCTCTACCTGGTGGCGCGTCTGTGCTCCAAGATGGGTATCGATGTCACCGCGGCATCCGAGCCCGGCGAAGGCTTCGTCGTCACGTTTGCCTTCTCGACCAACAAATTCCAATACTTTGAGTAGTCGGGCTGTCTTGCGGTGCGGACGGCTATGTTCCCGAACGTGAACATAGCCATGAGGCTCAAATGAATCTCCCATAACAAAAACGTGCCGTCCCAAACGGGGCGGTACGCCATTTTTCTATCAGACAACTCGTTGAAGTAAGGCTGCGAAGGCCGCGGGGCCGGGAGGGGTTTCCTAAGGGCAAATCCCGCAGCCGCAACGCGGCGAGGACGTGCCCGTGGAAACCCCGCAGGCCCCGCGGCCGGTGGGAGCAACGCTACTTCACGACCAAGATGTCGCAGTCCGTATTGCGTAGCAGGAACGTCGAAATCGAACCCAGGAGCGCATACTTGATCGAGGACAGGCCGCGAGCGCCGCAGAGCACCAGGTCGGGCTTGACCACGTCGAGCATCTCGTCCTTGAGCGTCTCGCGAATACGGCCGGCGCGAATCATGACCTCGACCTCGGGAATGTCGGGATTGGCCTTGGCCTCTTCGAGCTGCTTGGCGATGGAGTTCTTAAATGCCTCCTCCAGGCCGTTGACCAGATCGACCGGATAGGAACCGGCGCTCTCGAGCGCCGTGGAATCGATGACGTGGCCGATGATTAGCTTGGCGCCGTTGTTCGCGGCGACCTTGATGGCGCGTGCGAGCACAAAATCCTGCTGCTCAGTACCGTCGAGTGAAACAAATACCTTGGTATAGCCCTCGTTCATGGTTTCCTCCTTGGTCTATCGCACGGGCGCGGGGCTCGTGCGTCGGGCGACGCGTTGGCCGCCGGACACTTTATCTTGTTGCAGTTATACCCAAGGATTTGGTTTTGACCGCTCGCAATTCTGTGAACGGGCGAGTTTTTTGGTAAGGGTAGGCGCAGGCGCGCCGCCAACGGTTGATAATGGGACATCGCCCGCACCGTCCGCAGAACATATCGGCGGGTGTCTAACGAGGGGGTCCTTTTGGATATCATCGAGCTTCTAAAATCTGCCTTCATGGGCCTGGTCGAGGGCATTACCGAATGGCTGCCTGTTTCGTCGACCGGTCACATGATCTTGGTGGACGAGTTCGTCAAGATGAACGTGAGCGAGACGTTCTGGAATATGTTCCTGGTCGTGATTCAGCTTGGCGCCATTTTGGCCGTCTGCGTCCTGTTCTTCTACGACCTCAACCCGTTTTCTCCCAGCAAAGGCAAGGAAGGCCGTCGCGACACCTGGGTGCTGTGGGGCAAGATTGTGCTTGGCTGCATTCCCGCCGCGGCGATCGGTCTGCCGCTTAACGACTGGATGGAGGAGCATTTCTATAATGCTCCCGTCGTGGCGCTGGCGCTCATTGTGTATGGCGTGCTGTTTATCGTGATCGAGAACTGGCGCGCGAACAGGCGCGACCAGGCCGCTCTTGCCGGTTCGTTTGGTCCGCGTGCCGTGGTGGCGGGCGGACGACCCGCTGGTGCGCATTTTGCCGCGCCCGCTGCGACTGCCGCTGCAGACGATGACGATAACCTGGACTTTGGCTCCATCACTACGCTCGAGGACCTGAGCTGGAAGACCGCGCTGGGTATCGGTTGCTTCCAAGTGCTTTCGCTGATTCCGGGCACATCGCGCTCCGGCTCCACCATCATCGGCGGCCTGCTGCTGGGCTGCACGCGCTCGGTGGCGTCTAAGTTCACGTTCTTCCTGGCCATTCCCGTTATGTTTGGCGCGAGCGCGCTCAAGCTGGTCAAGTACTTTATTAAGGGCGGTACCTTCGGCACCAACGAGATCGCCATCCTGGGCGTGGGCTGCATCGTCGCCTTTGTGGTTTCGCTTATCGCCATCAAGTGGCTTATGGGCTTCGTCCGCCGTCACGACTTCAAGTGCTTTGGCGTCTACCGCATCATCCTGGGTATTGTGGTGCTTGCGTACTTCTTTGTCTTGGAGCCGATGCTCGGCCTGTAACTTGGTTGACGCTGCGCGGCGGCCAGAGTGACAACTTGTCATTCAAAGGGGGTGGCATGACCAAAAGGTCTATGCCGCCCCCTTTTCATGCCAATTTGTTCGCCCTGGCCGCCGCTCGCTGCTGCTGCCATGACATCGGTGGCCCCCCAATGCACCAAATTCGCTGGGGCGGGCCTGACGGTGGCGCACGGAGTCGTGGTGTGATTTGCGTCGGTGTCCGCGCGGCTCGGTATACTGGTACGGCTCAAACTATGGCGCCGCCCGCAGGCGCGCCGTCCGTCAGATGAGGAGTCGCCCATGACCCAGCCCCTGCCCTGGGAAAAGAACGCCGCGGTACCCGTACCGCCCGCGCCGGAACCCGTGCCGCTCGATGCATACACCGCCCCCGCTGCGCCGGAGCCCGAGCTCGTTCCGCTCGACATCTACGACGCTCCCGCGCCGGCGCCCAAGCCCGCCAAACCGCTCGTCGACATCGACAGCCTTAATCCCGCCCAGCGCGAGGCGGTCCTGTCCACCGAGGGCCCGTTGCTGGTGCTCGCCGGCGCCGGCTCGGGCAAGACCCGCGTCTTGACCTTCCGCATCGCACATATGCTCGGCGACCTGGGTGTTAAGCCTTGGCAGGTTCTTGCCATTACGTTTACCAACAAGGCCGCGGCCGAGATGCGCGAGCGTCTGGCAGCGCTCATCCCCAGCGGCACCCGTGGCATGTGGGTGTGCACCTTCCATGCTATGTGCGTGCGCATGCTGCGCGAGGACGCCGACCTGTTGGGCTACACCGGCCAGTTCACCATCTACGATGACGATGACTCAAAGCGCATGGTGCGCGACATTATGCAGGCGCTCGGCATCGAGCAAAAGCAGTTCCCCATCAACATGATCCGCAGCAAGATTAGCTCGGCCAAAAACGCCATGATCGGCCCCGAGGACATGCTCAAGAGTGCCGATGGCCCCAACGACAAAAAGGCCGCGCAGGTCTACCTAGAGCTGGAGCGCCGCCTGCGCGCCGCCAATGCGATGGACTTTGACGACCTGCTCGTGCGCGCGCTCGAGCTGCTGCGCACCCGTCCCGAGGTGCTCGATAAGTACCAAGAGCGCTTCCGCTACATTAGCGTCGACGAGTATCAGGACACCAACCACGTCCAGTACGAAATCGCCAACCTGCTGGCCGCTAAGTACCAAAACCTCATGGTCGTGGGCGACGATGACCAGTCCATTTACAGCTGGCGTGGCGCCGACATCACCAACATCCTGGATTTTGAGAAGGACTTTAAAAACTGCAAGACCGTCAAGCTGGAGCAGAACTATCGCTCTACGGGTCACATCCTGAGCGCCGCCAACGCCGTGGTGCGCCACAACTCGCAGCGCAAGGACAAGCGCCTGTTTACGGCCGAGGGCGATGGCGAGAAGATCCAGGCCTTCCAGGCGAGCGACGAGCGCG
Source organism: uncultured Collinsella sp. (assembly GCA_958407995.1). Lineage (GTDB taxonomy): Bacteria > Actinomycetota > Coriobacteriia > Coriobacteriales > Coriobacteriaceae > Collinsella. Next base: position 88,379 of record CATYJU010000001.1, on the reverse strand, counting down.
ACGAGGGCCGCTGGATTGCCGGCGAGATCGAGAAGCTGCATGCCAAAGGCACGAGCTACGACGACATCGCCGTCTTCTACCGCACCAACGCCCAGTCGCGTATCCTCGAAGATATGTTCCTGCGCGCGGGCGTGCCCTACAAGATCGTGGGCGGCACGCGATTCTTCGACCGTGCCGAGATCCGCGACGTCATGGCCTACCTCAAGATGATCGTGAACCCGGCCGACGAGATGAGCGTCAAGCGCGTCATCAACACACCGCGCCGCGGCATCGGCTCCACTTCGATCCAAAAGATCGAGCGGCTGGCGCGCGACAACCGCTGCTCGTTCTTCCAGGCTTGTGAGATCGCGTGCGCCGAGACCGGCATGTTTAGCGCCAAGGTGCGCAATGGCCTGTCGAGCTTTGTGTCGCTGGTGCGCGAGGGCCGCCGCATGGACGGCGAGCTTAAGGACGTTGTCGAAATGATCGTCGATAAGACGGGCCTGCTGCAGGCGTTTCGCGCCGAGGGCACCATGGAGTCCGAGAGCCGCGCCGAGAACATCCAGGAATTCCTGGGCGTCGCCGCCGAATTTGAGGAGACGCACGAGGATATTGAGGGTACGCTTGAGAGCTTGGAAGAGCTGCGCGCAGCCGGTGTTGCCGACGTGCCTGCCGGCGCCGAGCCTGTCGTGGTGAGCGCGCCCGCGCCCGAACCGGGGCCATCTGCCCCGGCATCCTCGTTTGAGGCACTCGTCGGCGCGCGCGATGCCGCAGGTTCCAATCCGCTCGATAGCCTAGCCGCCCCGGCGCTTTCGCCGCAGGATGCCCTGGCCGCCGCCATCGCGGGCAACGCGTATGCCGCGCCGACGGAGATGCCGGCGAGTGCCGTGCATGCCGACGAGATCGAGCGCACCTACGGTCCGCTCACCTGTAAGGCGCTGCCGGCACTCATGGAGTGGCTGGCCCTGCGCTCCGACTTGGATTCCCTGGCCGGCGAGACGCATGCCATTACCATGATGACCATCCACTCCGCCAAGGGCCTGGAGTTCCCGGCGGTGTTCGTGGCCGGCATGGAGGAGGGCATCTTCCCGCACGTGCACGACTTTGGCGGCAGCGATGACCCAGGCAAGCTCGAGGAGGAGCGTCGCCTGGCCTACGTCGCCATCACGCGCGCTCGTAAGCGTCTGTTCTTGACCTATGCGGCCACGCGTCGCACCTACGGCTCGACCTCTGCCAACCCGCGCTCGCGCTTCCTCAACGAGATTCCGTTTGAGGACATCGAGTTTAGCGGCATCGGTTCTGCCGGTTTTGAGGGCACGGGCTGGGAGAAGCGCGGCGACCGTCACGGCACGTTTGGCTCGGGTATGGGCTCGGACATGTATGGCGGCAAGGTGTTTGGCTCGCATACGCGCTCGACCGGCGGTTCCGGTTCGCGCGGCGGATCGAGCTTTGACGACTTCTTTGGCGGCAGCAGCTACGGGACCGAACGCCATCGTGGGGTCTCGCCCGACGCCGGTCGTGTTGCCTCGACCTTTGGCTCGGGCGCGCCGCGAGCCAAAAAGCCGTCGTCCAAGGTGTCCCCGACGGTGGAGCGCAAGGTCGATCGCGCCAGCGCATCGCAGGACTTTGCCGCGGGCGATACCGTGAGTCACAAGACCTTTGGCACGGGTACCGTGATCTCGGTCGCCGGAGACATGATCGAGGTTCAATTCGAAAAGACCGGCCAGACCAAAAAACTGATGAAAGGTTTTGCACCGATCGTCAAGCTGTCGTGATCCCGGCGGACCTGGGCGGGCGTATGGGGCAACATCGCCTGCTCGGGCAGTCCTGCGCAAGACGGAGGCCACATTAAGTGCTCTCCGGCTCGTGCGGAACTCGCGATCGATGTTGCCCCATACGCCCGCCCGGGTCCTTGGGTAACGTTGCTGGACGAACGTCGCTTTGCTCGTTCGCTTTTTGATCTGGAGAGCCGGGTGGGCTGAATACTTAGACATGGCAAGGGGCTCCCCCGTTGAAGAACGGGGGAGCCCCTTGTTGCGTTTGGGTTGTTGTTGCGACCTAGAGGTGGCTGATAATCAGTTCCATATTGCCCTCGAGCTCGATCTTGTCCACGGTACTGGGGGCCAGCAGGTGGCTTCCCTTGTGGACGGGGTCGCCGCAGACGGTGCCTTTGCCGTCGATGACCGACAGGCACATGAAGGGCCAGCGCTGGTCGAGGGTCTTGCTGCCGTTGACGCGCACGCGATCGACGGTGTAGCAGGGGTTGGACTCGAGCTCGGTCACGCCGTCCACCTCGGGCGCGGTTATCGTGCCGTCGGTCGGAGCCTGAGCATCAAAGTTTATGCAGTCGAGGCTCTGCTCAATGTGCAGCGGACGCAGTTTGCCGTCGGTGCCGGGACGGTCGTAGTCGTACAGGCGATACGTCACGTCGCTCGACTGCTGCGTCTCCAAAATGAGCGTGCCGGTCTTGATGGCGTGCACGGTACCGGAATCAATCTGGAAAAAGTCGCCCTTGTGGATCGGCAACACGTTGAGCATGTCGTCCCAGCGGCCGTCCTTGATCATCTGTGCGGCCTCGGCGCGGTCATGCGCGCGCTGGCCGACGATGATCGTGGCGCCAGGCTCGCAATCCAGCACATACCAGCACTCGGTTTTGCCCAGGCTACCGTTCTCGTGCTCAGCGGCGTACTCGTCGTTGGGATGAATCTGGATCGAAAGGTCGTCCTTGGCGTCCAGAATCTTAATGAGCAGCGGGAACTCCTTGCCCTCGCAGTTGCCAAAGAGCTCGCGGTGCTCGGCCCACAGCCACGAAAGCGTGTGGCCTGCATACGGGCCCTCCGCAATCTGGCAGTCACCGTTGGGGTGGGCCGAGATGGCCCAACACTCACCGATGGGACCATCGGGAATGTCGTAACCAAATACGGTTTCGAGTTGACGGCCGCCCCAGATCTTCTCGTGGAAGATCGGCGTCAGTTTAATCAAATCGGACATGTTCATACTCCCATTGTGCTGCGTGGGCGCCGCGTAAAACTGCTCAAAACGAGCGCCCGCATGACTACAAAAACCTATGCCAACGTTACGTTGTGCAACTCAAAGCGGTCGCCAACGTTGCGCGAGACCGAATACTCAAAGGCGGCGCCGCTATCCAAGAAGCCAATCTGGTTGAGTTCGAGCAGGGGAGAGCCGGGTTTGGTATCCAGGCGCTCAGCTTCTTCCTCGGTTGCTGCCACGGCGCGAATGGTACGGTGAAAGCTCGAAATCTTCAGCCCACATTGCTCGCGGATGAATCGGTAGAGCGATCCGTACAGGTCCTTCTTTTTCAGCCCCGGAATCAGCTCGAGGGGCATGTAGGTGTACTCGATAACGATGGGCTTCTCATCGGCCTGACGCACGCGCACGACGTGATAGGCAAAGTCATCCTCGGCAATTCCCAGCTGGGCTGCGATGTCCGCCGGTGGATTAACGATCGAGAAATCGTAGACCACCGAGGTCACCTTCTCCCCGCGGTGCTCATACGAAAAACCCTGGGCACGGTCGTTTTTGCCCTGGAAAAACGCCTGGCCGGGAAGCCCCGCCGTGTCCTTAACGTAGGTACCCGATCCGCGTCGGCTGGTAATAAGACCTTCCTCGGTGATTTGTTCAATAGCTCGTTTGACGGTGATTTTGGAAACGCTATAGAGCTCGCAGAACTCAACGACGGTGGGAAGCTTGTCGCCCGGTTTAAGAGCGCCATCCTCGATACTTCGACGAATATCTGCAGCTATCGCCTCGTATTTGGGAATCATGGAACCTCCTTTCCGACATATATGAATACAAAAGTAAGTATAACCCTCAACAGGGCACCCATATTACTTTTATCTAAGAAGTTCGAGAAAGAAAAAAGAAAAAGACGCTTTACTTTTAAAATTAGAGCGCTATAGTTTAAGCAACGAACGGAATCCTTCCGCACAACAGGATCGACCGTTTGGGGACGGTTTTGTTTTGGCGGGTTGGATATCGGTATGACCGGTGCGCGCCCGCGCCGGATAACCTGCCAAAGCAAACCCGTCTCCAACCGAAAGCTCTAGACACGAAAGCGAGGACTTTGATGGCTCAGTATCAGCTGCCCAGCGACTTCTTCTTTGGCGCTGCTATGTCCGGCCCACAGACTGAGGGTCAGTGGAACCAGGGCGGCAAGCTCGAGAACCTGTGGGACACCTGGTCCATCCAGGATCTGGGTTCGTTCTACAACTGCGTTGGCTCTTATGCCGGCAATGACTTTATGGCCAAGTACCAGGAAGACTTTCGCATTTTGAAGGACTTGGGCCTGAATACCTATCGCACTTCCATCCAGTGGAGCCGTCTGCTCGATGCCGACGGCAACCTTAATGAGGAGGGCGCTGCGTGGTATCACGAGCTGTTCCGCGCCTCTCGCGAGGCCGGCCTGGAGCCGTTTGTCAACTTGTACCACTTTGACATGCCCACCTACCTCTTTAACCGTGGCGGCTGGGAGAGCCGCGAGGTCGTCGAGGCTTACGCGCATTACGCTGACGTCGCCTTCCACGAGTTTGGCCAGGAGATTAAGTACTGGTTCACCTTTAACGAGCCCATCGTCGAGCCCGAACAGCGCTATCAGGAGGGCGTGTGGTTCCCGCAGCTCCACGACTTTAGCCGCGCCCGCACCGTGCAGTATCACATTTCGCTGGCGCACGCTCTGGCCGTGGCCAACTACCGTAAGGCCTATGACGAGGGCGTTATTCGCGCCGATGCCAAGATCGGCATGATCAACTGCTTTACCCCGGTCTATACCAAGGAGAACCCAAGCGAGGCAGACCTCGAGGCCGTGCGTATGACCAGCGGCATCAACAATCGCTGGTGGCTCGACCTTATTACCAAGGGCGAGCTTCCTGCCGACGTGCTCGACAGCTTGGCCGAGGGCGGCGTTAAGCTCCCGTTCCGTGCCGGCGACCAAGAGATTCTCAAGCAGGGTGTTGTCGACTGGCTCGGCTGCAACTACTACCACCCCACGCGCGTCCAGGCGCCGGCGAGCAAGGTCGACCAGTACGGCCTGCCGCACTTTGCCGACGAGTACGTATGGCCCGACGCCGTTATGAACGAGAGCCGTGGCTGGGAGATCTACCCGCAGGGCCTCTACGACTTTGGCATGGACTGCGCTAAGAACTACCCCGATCTTGAGTGGTTCGTTTCCGAGAACGGTATCGGCATCATGGACGAATACAAGAACCGTGACGCCGAAGGAACCATCCAGGATGACTACCGCGTCGACTTTGTACGTCAGCACCTGGAGTGGGTGGCCAAGGCCATCGAGGAGGGCGCCAAGTGCCGCGGATACCATTACTGGGCCGTCATCGATAACTGGTCTTGGGCTAATGCCTTTAAGAACCGTTACGGTTTTGTCGAGGTTGACCTTATGGACGGCTACAAGCGCCGCCTTAAGAAGTCGGCGGCTTGGCTCAAGCAGGTCGCCACGACCCACGTGGTTGATTAGCGACCGGGCGAACGCCCAGACCGCGCGCCGCCGCGCGCAACACATGGCACATCTGGTGGCAGAGGGCGAAAGGCCACCGTGCGCATAGGAAAAGGCCGGATTTGAAAGTTAGGAGCAATCATGGCCAGTGACAACGGAAAGAGCTTCCTCGACAAGTTTGCCGAGGTCTCTGCGAAGGTGGGAAACCAGGTTCACCTGCGTTCCCTGCGCGATGCCTTCGCGACCATCACGCCGCTCTATATCCTTGCGGGTATCGCGGTTCTTATTAACAACGTCGTGTTCCCCCTGTTCCCGCTCGATGCGGCGGGTCTTGCCAACCTTCAGACGTGGGGTTCGGCAATTACGCTGGGCACCCTCAACGTCTCTGCCATTATCTTGGCCGGATTGATTGGCTACAGCCTCGCTAAGAACAAGCGTTTCGATAACCCGCTCGCTTGCGTGGTCGTCGCTATCTCTGCTTTCGTCATCATGATGCCGCAGCAGGTCACCGCCACGCTTGCCGCCACGAGCCCGCTGCTCACCGACAAGATCACCTCCGCCGAGGTCACGGGCGCCCTTTCGACTACCAACACCGGCACCAACGGTCTGTTCTCGGCTATTATCATCGCCCTGCTCTCCGTCTCGCTCTTCATCAAGATTTCTGGCGTCGAGAAGCTCAAGGTTAAGCTGGGCGAGGGCGTGCCTCCCGCGGTCTCCAACTCCTTCAACGTCATGATCCCGATGCTGCTCAACCTCGCGATTTTCGCTCTTGCCGCAGCCCTGCTCGCCGTGTGCGCCGGCACCGATCTGTGCGCCATCATCTCCACGTGCATCTCCAACCCGCTCAAGAGCATCATGAACGCCGGTCCGTGGGCTGTTATCCTCATCTACACCCTTGCTAACCTGCTGTTCTGCGTCGGTATTCACCAGTCCACCATCTCTGGCGCTACCGTCGAGCCGATCCTGACCATGCTCATCGTCGACAACATGGCTACCTTTGCCGCCGGTGGCACCATCCAGCCCGATCACTACATGAACATGCAGATCGTTAACAGCTTCGCCCTCATCGGCGGCTCGGGCTGCACCCTCATGCTCCTGCTCGACACGCTCCTGTTCTCCAAGAACAAGGCTTCCGAGACCGTTTCCAAGATGGCTATCCTGCCTGGCCTGTTCAACATCAACGAGCCGGTTATCTACGGTTACCCCATCGTGTACAACCTGCCGCTCATGATCCCGTTCGTTCTTCTTCCCGACCTGTTCATCGGCATCACCTATGGCCTTACCTGCGCAGGCATCATCAGCCCCTGCATCGCCCAGGTGCCCTGGACTATGCCTCCCGTCATCAATGCCCTGCTCGCTACGGGCTTTGACTGGCGCGCCGGCGTGTGGCAGGCTCTCGAGATTGTCATTGGCATGGCCGTCTACCTGCCCTTTATGAAGATTTCCGAGAAGGCAATCGCCAAGCAGGAGGCTCTCGCCGAGTAGAACGCCTAACGTTCGTCCTTTTCACCTTTGCGGGCGCCGGTACGCGGTGCCGGTGCCCGCGGCTCTCTCCCTTGTGTAAAGATGCAGGGGGGGTGGGCACAATAGCCGCAAGGAATAAAACCAGTCGTCGTCTGCGCGCCGCGCAGTTATAAGGAGGAAACCATGAAGAAGATCATGCTCTGCTGCAATGCCGGTATGTCCACGAGCCTGCTGGTCCAGAAGATGCAGGCCGAGGTTGCAAACCGTGGTCTGGATATCGAGGTCGAGGCTCGTCCCATGAACGAGGCCCACGATCACCTGGACGAGTGCGACATGTTGCTGCTTGGCCCGCAGATCGGCTACACCAAGGGCGACTTTGAGAAGGAGGCCGCCGGTCGTTTTCCGGTCGAGGTCATCAACATGGTCGACTACGGCCGCATGAACGCTGCCGGCATCATCGACCACTGCGTCAGCGTGATGGGCTAGGTGCTCTGTATGGAGGATATGAACGAACTGCAGATGACCTGCTTCGAGATCATCAGCTACGTCGGTACCGCCAAGAGCATGTACATCAATGCCGTGCAAAAGGCCAAGGAGGGCGATTTTGACGCCGCCGAGGAGCTTATCAAGCAGGGCGACGAGGCCTATAACGGTGGCCACGATGTTCACATGGGGCTTCTGAAGAAAGAGGCCAACGGCGAGCGTAACGGCGAGGCCCCGTTGATTCTGCTGCATGCCGAGGACCAGATGGCCGGTACCGAGACCATGCGCGTCATGGCGACGGAGCTCATCGAGATCCACAAGCAGCTGCAGGCACTTAAGGCCTAGTCGGCGTTATCGCCGCGAAGGACCGTGCGGTCCAACAGACAACATAGTCCCTTTGACGGGCGCCGGGAGTCTCCGCCTCCCGGCGCCTCTATTTTTGGGGATGGTCTTGTGCGGCCTGTTGAGCGGCCATTTGCGTTTCCCCAGATAAAACCTGCCAAAACAAACCTGTCCCTTTTTGGTGGGTTTTTGCCTTGGGAGCGGTACCATACAGGCAATGTTTAAACGAGAAAGGCGGGCTCCCATGGAACCTAAGCAGTACTACATCGGCATTGACGTCGGCGGCACTTCGGTTAAGGAGGGTCTGTTCGACGAGGACGGCAACCTGCTGGCCAAGGCCAGCGTGCCTACGCCTCCCATCGTTGACGCTGCGGGCTTTGCCGCGGTGACCGAGGCTATCGACCAGGTGGTCGCCAAGGCCCAGATTCCGCGCGCCTTTGTGGCTGGCATTGGCCTGGCCGTTCCGTGCCCCATCCCGGCGTCGGGCGATGCCAAGGTCAAGGCCAACATTGCCATTAACCTGCCCGAGCTGAGGATCGCCATTCAGCAGCACTGCCCCGACGCGGTCGTTAAGTACGAGAACGATGCCAACGCCGCCGCCATGGGCGAGGCCTGGCTCGGCTCTGCCAAGGGCGTGCAGAACGTGGTGATGGTCACCATCGGTACCGGCGTGGGTGGCGGCGTTATCGTTAATGGCGACGTGGTATCGGGCGTTGTGGGTGCTGGCGGCGAGATTGGCCACATGTGCCTGAACCCAGCTGAGGAGCGCACCTGCGGCTGCGGCGGCCATGGCCACCTGGAGCAGTATTCCAGCGCCACCGGCGTGGTGAGCAACTACCTTGCCGAGTGCAAGAAGGCGGGCGTCGAGCCCATCGAGCTCACCGGCCCCTCCGATTCCAAGGACGTGTTCCAGGCCTGCCGCGAGGGAGACAAGCTCGCGCTGGCCGCGGCCGATACCATGGCCGATTATCTCGGTCGTGCCCTGGCGCTTATTGCCAACGTGGTCGACCCCGAGATGTTCCTGATCGGCGGCGGTGCGTCTGCCTCGGCCGATGTCTACCTCGACAAGGTTCGCGAGCACTTCCAGCGCTACGCGCTTTCCGCCTCGCGCGAGACGCCCATTAAGGTCGCTTCGCTCGGCAACGACGCCGGTATCATCGGTGCCGCCTACGTAGCCCTGCGCGCTGCCGGCAAATAGCTGGTGCAAGGGGGTCAGGTTACTTTGCACCAACATGGTGCAAAAGGGACAGCCTTGGCCCCCATGCCTGCCACAAAATATGCCGTGGCCCTTCTGTCTGCGAAGGCTCGGCATCGGCGTGCTACCATAGCTACGTCCAAGTACACATATCAAGTGGAGGATATCCATGGCAAACGTTCTTGTCTTTGGTCACCAGAACCCCGATAACGACGCCATCATGAGCGCCGTCGTCCTGTCCCAGCTGCTCAACCAGGTTGAGTATGCCGGCAACACCTACGAGGCCTGCGCCCTTGGTCAGCTTCCGGCAGAGTCCGCCAAGCTGCTCGCCGACGCCGGCATCGCCGAGCCTCGCGTGATTGAGTCCGTCGAGGCCGGTCAGCTCGTCGTCCTCACCGACCACAACGAGTCCGCCCAGTCCGTCGCCGGCCTTAAGGACGCCACGGTCTTTGGCGTCGTCGACCATCACCGCATCGGCGACTTCGAGACCGCCGGCCCGCTGCACTACATCTGCCTGCCCTGGGGCTCCAGCTGCACCATCGTCACCAAGCTCGCCGGCGTGCTCGGCGTTGAGCTTTCCGACGTCCAGGCCAAGCTGCTGCTCTCGGCCATGATGACCGATACGCTCATGCTCAAGAGCCCCACCACCACCGATGTCGACCGCGCCGTTGCCGCCAAGCTCGGCGAGCAAGTGGGCGTCGACCCGGTCAAGTTTGGCATGGAGGTCTTCCTTACCCGTCCGTCCGGCTCCTTCACCGCTGCCGAGATGGTCGGCAACGACATCAAGATGTTCGAGCCCGCCGGCAAGAAGCTGCTCATCGGCCAGTACGAGACCGTCGACAAGAGCCGCGCGCTCGGCATGATCGACGAGATTCGCGAGGCCATGCGCGCCTACGCCGCCGAGAAGGGTGCTGACGGCATTGTCCTGTGCATCACCGACATCATGGAGGAGGGCTCGCAGGTCCTGCTCGAGGGCGAGACCGAGGCTGCTCAGAAGGGCCTGGGCATTGCCGACGAGCACGACGGCGTCTGGATGCCGGGCGTCCTCTCCCGTAAGAAGCAGGTCGCTGCTCCCATCATGGCCGCCTGCTAGGTTTAGTTGACCAAACGCCACGACCGGATCGCGGACGTCCCGCGCTCCGGTCGTTTTTTGTGCGCGGCGCCGCGTCGTCTCTTGGACAGGCGTGCCCGCGCCGTTGAGCAAATAATGTTCAACCTGTGGTTCCGCTTTTCGGCCACGCCTGCATGCTTGTCGTGCAGGGTAGGCTAGATGCAAGCGTAATACGTTAGAGCGCGGCGCCGCCACTTGGGCGGGCCGTGCTTTTTTAAGACGGGAGCCATCCCGTGAAAGGAGCCGCCCATGGCAGCAACTGAGCAGCTGTTCAACGTTCGTGAGCGCAAGCGCTTTGAACGTCACGACATCTGGGAGCGCATCGCCGAGAACGGCACGATTTCCGCCGCCGTCATGGTCTTCGCCGCCATCGCCGCCGTCATTTGCGCCAACACCGATGCCTACGAGGCTATCCATCATTTTTTGGAGACCCCGCTGTATGTGGGTCTGGGCAACCTGACGGCCGGTCTCACCGTCGAGCTTTTCGTCAACGACTTCCTCATGGCGATCTTCTTTTTACTCGTGGGCATTGAGCTTAAGTACGAGATGACAGTTGGCGAGCTCAAGAACCCGCGCCAGGCCATGCTCCCCATGCTGGCGGCCGTGGGCGGCGTCGTCGTTCCCGCCTGCATCTACCTGATCTTTAACCATGCCGGCGCGCACAACGGCTGGGCCATCCCCATGGCAACCGATATTGCCTTTGCACTGGGCGTGCTGTCGCTTTTGGGCAACCGTGTGCCCAACGGCGTGCGCGTGTTCTTCTCGACGCTCGCCATCGCCGACGACCTCATCTCCATCGCCGCCATCGCCATTTTCTACGGTCAGAGCCCCAATCCGTTTTGGTTGGGCGCCGCCGCGCTTGTGACCTGCGCGCTCGTGTGGCTCAACAAGACGCAGCATTACCGCCTTGCCCCGTATTCGGTACTGGGTCTGCTGTTGTGGTTCTGCATGTTCAAGAGTGGCGTACATGCCACGCTCGCCGGCGTCATCCTGGCCTTCACCATTCCGGCCAAGTGCGGCGTTAAGCTCGATAGCCTCACCGATTGGCTGGGCGAGTGCCTGCCGCTACTCGATGACCGCTACGACGACGAGGCACACATCCTGGGCCAGCATGACTTTACCGTCTCGACCACCAAGGTCGAGCGCGTCATGCACCGCGTGACCCCGCCGCTCATCCGCATGGAGCGTCTGATCTCCACGCCGGTCAACTTTGTGATCCTGCCGATCTTTGCGTTCGTGAACGCGCAGGTTCGCCTAGTGGGCGTGGATATGAGCACGTTGCTCACCGACCCGGTGACGCTCGGCGTGTACTTTGGCATGCTGCTGGGCAAGCCGATCGGCATCTTTGGCATGACGTTTGCCCTGGTTAAGTTTAGGGTCTGTGAGCTGCCGCACAATGTCAACTGGCACATGATTGCCGGTGTGGGCATTCTGGGCGGTATCGGCTTTACCATGTCGATCCTCATTAGCGGCCTTGCCTTCCCGACGGCCCAGTTTGAGGTTCTGGCTGCCAAGGCCGCCATCCTTGCCGGTTCGGTCACCGCTGCCGTGCTCGGCATGATCTACATGAGCGTGGTCTGCAAGCACCCCGCGACCAAGGACGAGTAAAAGCACATGCAAGTTTGAAAACGCCGCCTGTGAACACCATCACAGGCGGCGTTTTAGTCATTGGGGACGTTCTTAAATGACTAGGGCTATTCCACGGTGCCGTAGATGGCGCCCCAGCCGTGGGCGGCCAAGGCGGAGTTGAGCTGGTCGCAAAGTGACTGGCGGTCGTAATAGCCGGACGGTAGCAGGTTGACGATTTCCATGAGATCAGGCGCCAGGTCCAAGATTTCGGCCTGTACGATCAGATCCAGGCGGTCGATGGCGTGGCGGTCGTAAAACAGTCCGTCGACCAGGCGCTGCAGGTCGCCGAATTCCTCGGCCTGGAACGATCCATACTCCATAGTGCCTCCTTGGGCGCCCCACGCCGGCATGCGCGGCGATTCGTAATTTATTGCGATGGACTTAATCTATCACGGCTTCATAACGTTGCGGCGGTGGCGGTCTATACTTAGACGAACTGCAACGTACCGCTTCGCGAAAGGTCGCACCCATGCAGACGATCTACCAGAAGATGGAAACCACCGAACTCGATGCCGCCATCGAGGCGCTCAAGGCCGAGGTCGCCGAGGTCAAGGCTAAGGGCCTGGCGCTCGATATGGCCCGCGGCAAGCCGTCGCCCTCCCAGGTGGACATCTCGCGCCCCATGCTCGATATCCTCAATGCCGACGCCGATCTGCACGATGGCAACGTCGATTGTTCCAACTACGGCTGCTTTGAGGGTATTCCTTCGGCACGCAAGTTGGCAGGGGAGTTCCTGGGCTGCCCCGCCGAGCAGACGCTCGTGCTGGGTTCGTCGAGCCTGCTGATCGAGCATGACATCGCCGGCATGTTCTGGCGCTGCGGCTCGTGTGGCAGCGAGCCCTGGGACGCCTACGAGGCCGCGCACGACGGCAAGAAGGTCAAGTTCCTGTGCCCTGTTCCCGGCTACGACCGCCACTTTGGCATCACCGCCGACTTGGGCATCGAGAACGTCCCCGTCGCGATGACCGACAGCGGCCCCGACATGGACGAGATCGAGCGCCTCGTTGCCGTCGACGATTCCATCAAGGGTATCTGGTGCGTGCCCAAGTATTCCAACCCCACGGGCATCACTTTTAGCGAGGACACTGTGCGCCGTCTGGTCGAGATGCCCACGGCCGCGCCCGATTTCCGCATCTTCTGGGACAACGCCTACTGCGTGCACGACCTGTACGACGAGACCGACGAGCTCGCAAACATCTTTGACCTCGCTCGCGCGGCGGGCACCGAGGACCGCGTGGTGGCTTTTGCCTCGACGTCCAAGATTACCTTCCCGGGCGCCGGCATCGGCTTCATCGGTGCGAGCCCCGCGGTCATCGCCGAGTTCTCCAAGCGCCTGAAGGCCGGCCTCATCAGCGCCGACAAGCTCAACCAGCTGCGCCACGTGCGCTTCCTTCCCACCATCGAGGCGGTCAAGGAGCACATGAAAAAGCATGCCGAGTTCCTGCGTCCGCGCTTTGAGGCCGTTGAGCGCAAGCTCACCGAGGGCCTGGGCGATACGGGCTGTGCCACCTGGACGCACCCCCGCGGCGGCTACTTTGTAAGCTTCGATGGTCCCGAGGGCTCGGCCCAGAAGGTCGCCGCGCTTTGTGCCGACCTGGGCGTCAAGCTCACGCCGGCCGGTGCCACCTGGCCCTATGGCAAGGATCCGCGCGATACCAACATCCGTATTGCGCCGAGCTATCCCACGGTCGAGGACCTGGAGGCCGCGCTCGACGTGCTGGTGCTGGCCGTTAAGCTTGTCGCTGCCGAGCTTGCTCGTGCCGAGCGCGCCTAACGCCTAGGGCCCCGCAAGTCCGCGCCCAGTACTATCCGCACTTTCGATACGTAAAGGAGCGTATACATGGATTTGGGTATTTCTACCAACCCCACGCCGGAGCTCTACACCATTAAGGTGACCGGCGAGATCGATATCTCGAATGCCGATAGCCTGCGCAATGCCATTGACCTGGCGCTTGAACAGCCTACCGAGGCCGTCGAGCTCGATTTTGCCCAGGTGAGCTATATCGATTCCACGGGCATTGGCGTGCTCGTGGGCGCCGCGCACCACGCGGTCGACCACGGCAAGCGTTTTAGCTGCGTCAACGTGCAGTCCCCGGTGATGCGCGTGGTCCAGCTGCTGGGCGTCGACCAGGAGATTTCGATCACCGCGGCATAAGCTTTCGTCCCAAAAAGGGCTGTGTCGTTTGGCATATGTTTGTGATGCGCTCGGACGTTTTGGCGTCCGGGCGCTATACTTGACCGAATGAATAGACGAGTTCCGGCCGAATGGCGCGGTGCGGGCTCGACTCACATCGAGCCTTGGAGGTATGTGTGTTTGGTATTGGAGAGGGTGAGCTCGCGATCATCCTGGTCTTCGGCTTTTTGCTGTTTGGCCCGGATAAGCTCCCGCAGATGGGCCGCACGATCGGCCGTGCCATCCGTCAGTTCCGCGAGACGCAGGAAAAGATGACGGCCGTTGTTCAGTCCGAGATCATCGATCCGGTGACCGAGGCCGCCTCGGCGCCGGTCAAGCCCAAGAAGGCCGCAGCGGCCGATGACGATTCCGATGCGGACGAGGATGCCGCCGAGACGGCAGCGCCTGCCAAGAAGGAGACCTTTGCCGAGCGCCGCGCCCGTCTTGCTGCCGAGAAGGCCGCGAGCGAGGGTGCCACCGAGGGCGAAGGCGCTGCTGGGGAGGCCGAGGGTGCCGAGCCCGCCAAGGCCGAGTCTGCCGCTGCCACCGTCGAGCCCGAACCTGCTGCAGAGCCGGAGCCCGAGCCGGCAGAGCCCACGACGGCTGACCTCTACGCCCGTCGTCCCCGCAAGCGCAAGGCCGTCGTCGACCAGCTCGCTCGTGAGCTCGAGGCCGAGGACGATGCCGCTGCCGATGCCCCGAAGGGAGACGATGAGTAATGCCTATCGGACCTGCGCGTATGCCGCTCTTCGATCACCTGGGAGAGCTCCGTCGCCGCCTGACCATCGTGGTCGTCTCGGTGTTTGCCGCAGCCATCGTGCTGTATTTCGCCACGCCCGTGGTGCTCGACATCCTGGAAGATCCCATCCGCTCCTTTGTGCCGGATGGTAAGTTCTACATCACCACCACGCTCGGCGGCTTTGGCCTGCGCTTCTCGCTGGCCATCAAGATGGCCGTGGTCATGTGCACGCCCATGATCATCTGGCAGATTCTGGCGTTTTTCCTGCCGGCGCTTCGCCCCAACGAGCGCAAGTGGGTCGTGCCCACGGTGCTCGCCTCGACGGTGCTGTTCTTCCTGGGCGCAATCTTTTGCTACTTCATCATCATCCCTGCGGGCTTTGAATGGCTCATCGGCGAGACCTCGGCCGTTGCCACGGCACTGCCCGATTTGGAGAACTACGTCAACATGGAGCTGCTCTTTATGATCGGCTTTGGTGTGGCGTTTGAGCTGCCGCTCATCATCTTCTACCTGTCCGTCTTCCATATCGTGTCCTACGCGGCCTTCCGCAGCGCCTGGCGTTACGTATACGTTGGCCTGCTTGTGGGCTCGGCTGTGATTACGCCCGACGGCTCGCCCGTTACGCTGGGCCTCATGTATGGCGCCCTGCTCTCGCTCTACGAGATTTCGCTCGCCATCGCCCGTGTGGTCATTACCGCGCGCGAGGGCAAGGAGGGCTTGTTCGTGAGTCGTCTGGACCTGTTCTCGGACGATGAGGACGACGAGGAGTAAATCGGTATGCACGAGGTTGGCATTGTCAACGGCATACTCGATACAGTGATTCGTGCGGCGCGTGGGGCGGGGGCCTCGCGCGCCGTTTTGGTGACGCTGCATATCGGGGATATGACCGAGGTCGTGCGCGAGGCGCTCGACTTTGCGTGGGAGACATTTCGCGACGAGGATCCGCTCACGCGAGGCTGCGAGCTTGCCGTGGAGGAGGTCCATCCGCAAAGCGAGTGCCTGGACTGCGGGGAGGTCTTTGAGCACGACCGCTTCCATTGCCGCTGTCCCCAATGTGGCGGCGCCAACGTGCGTCTGCTGCACGGCCGCGAGCTCGACATCGCAAGCATCGAAATCGAAACCCCCGACGATTAGCCCGCTAGCCATCTAGTGATGGGGTATAAAGGGGCCAAAGTAAGGAGCGCTAAGTATGGCCGAGAAAACGATTGATATCGCATCGCCGATTCTGTCGCGCAACGAGCGCCTGGCAGATCAGCTGCGTCAGCGATTTAATGAGACAAACACCTACGTGATCAATGTGCTGTCGAGCCCCGGTTCGGGCAAGACCACCACGATCCTGGGCACCAACGAGCGCCTGCGCGACAAGGCCGGTTTGTGCTGTGCCGTCATCGAGGGCGATATTGCCTCGGATGTCGACGCCATCACCATGAAGGAAGCCGGCATGCCCGCCATCCAGATCAACACGGGCGGCCTGTGCCACCTCGAGGGCAACATGATCATGGAGGCCGTCGACGCCTTCGACCAGGCCGTCGGTCTGGAGAACATCGACGTCATCTTTATCGAAAACGTGGGCAACCTGGTCTGTCCGGTCGATTTTGACCTGGGCGAGAACCTGTCCATCATGATTCTCTCGGTGCCCGAGGGCGACGACAAGCCCATCAAGTACCCGGGCATCTTCCAGCACGCCGGCGCACAGCTGCTCAACAAGGTTGACGTGGCCCCGGCTTTCGATTTTGACATGGATAGGTATACTAAGACACTCGATGACCTCAATCCGCAGACGCCGCGGTTTGCCGTGAGCGCGCGCAAGGGCGAGGGCATGGATGCCTGGTGCGATTGGCTCATCGGGCAGATCGAGCAAGCAAGGGCGTAAATCGGCCGCCACACGGGCGGGCGTAGCCGCAGAGACACGAGATAGGAGCCTCTTTTGAAGCTCATCATCGCCGAGAAAAACGACGCCGCGCGTCAGATTGCCGAGCGTCTGTCCACGGGCAAACCCAAAAAGGACAAGGTGTACAACACCGCCATCTACCGTTTTGAGTGGAAGGGCGAGGAGTGCGTGACGATCGGTCTTGCCGGTCACATCCTTGCGCCCGATTTTTGCGACAGCGTGCTGTTCGATAAAAAGCTGGGCTGGTATTCGGTTACTGAGGACGGCGAGATGCTGCCGGCCGATATGCCCGATGGCCTGGCGCGTCCGCCTTACGACACCAAGCGTAAGCCGTTCCTTGTCGACGGCATCTCCATCAAGGGTTGGAAGCTCGAGAGCCTGCCTTATCTCACCTGGGCGCCCGTCATTAAGCTGCCGGCCGAGAAAGAGCTCATTCGCTCGCTCAAGAACCTTGCCAAAAAGTCCGACAGCGTCATCATCGCCACGGACTTCGATCGCGAGGGCGAGCTGATCGGTTCGGACGCTCTCAACAAGGTGCGCGAAGTTGCGCCCGACCTGCCGGTCGCCCGCGCCCAGTATTCTTCGTTTACCAAGGCCGAGATCACGCAGGCCTTCGATAACCTTGTCTCGCTCGACCAGAACCTGGCCGACGCCGGCGAGAGCCGTCAGCACATCGACCTCATCTGGGGTGCGGTGCTCACGCGCTACCTGACGCTCGCCAAGTTTGGCGGCTTTGGCAACGTGCGTTCCGCCGGCCGCGTGCAGACGCCGACGCTTGCCCTGGTGGTCGAGCGCGAGCGCGAGCGCATGGCGTTTGTGCCCGAGGACTATTGGCAGATTCGCGGCATGGGCGCCGCGCAAGGCGCTGCCGAGGACGATCGCTTTAAGATCGCGCACAAGACGGCGCGCTTTACCGACAAGGATGCTGCTGAGACGGCGTACGGCCATGTTGACGGTGCTACGACGGCAACCGTCGCCGCGGTGACCAAGCGCTCCCGCAAGCAGCAGCCGCCCACGCCGTTTGCGACGACCTCGCTGCAGGCTGCCGCCGCGGCCGAGGGCATCTCGCCTGCGCGTACCATGCGCATCGCCGAGTCCCTCTACATGGCGGGCCTTATCAGCTACCCGCGTGTCGACAACACCGTGTACCCCGCGACGCTCGATTTGGGCGCTGTGGTGAGTGACCTTGCAAAGATCAACCCGGCGCTGGCACCCGTGTGCAAAAAGGTGCTCGCCGGCCCCATGAAGCCCACGCGCGGCAAAGTCGAGACCACCGACCACCCGCCTATCTACCCCACGGGCGAGGGCGATCCGTCCACGCTCGATGGCGGCCAACGCAAGCTCTACGACCTGATCGCCCGCCGCTTCCTGGCGACGCTTATGGGTCCTGCGACCATCGAGAACACCAAGCTCGAGCTCGACGTCAATGGCGAGCCGTTCGTGGCTTCGGGCGACGTGCTCGTGACTCCGGGCTTCCGCGAGGCGTATCCGTATGGACTTAAGCGCGATGAGCAGATGCCGCCGCTGGAGCAGGGCGATACGGTCGACGTATTCGACATTAAGCTCGAGGCCAAGCAGACCGAGCCGCCCGCACGCTACAGTCAGGGCAAGCTCGTGCAGGAGATGGAGAAGCGCGGCCTGGGCACCAAGTCCACGCGCGCGAGCATCATCGAGCGCCTGTACGCCGTGCGCTACCTCAAAAACGATCCCGTGGAGCCGAGTCAGCTGGGCATCGCCATCATCGATGCACTGACGCAGTTTGCCCCGCGCATCACGAGCCCCGATATGACCAGCGAGCTCGATGGCGACATGACCCGCGTGGAGCGCGGCGAGGACACCGAAGAGCATGTCGTGGCGCACTCGCGCGCGCTGCTGGCCGGTGTGCTCGACGAGCTGCTCAAGCATACGCAGGAGCTCGGCGATGCCATCAGCGACGCCGTTACGGCCGATGCGCGCGTGGGCGCCTGCCCCAAGTGCGGCAAGGACCTGGTTATGAAGACGAGCGCCAAGACCCGTGGCAGCTTTATCGGCTGCATGGGATGGCCCGACTGCGATGTGACCTATCCGGTGCCGAGCGGCGTCAAGGTAAGCCCGCTCGAGGGCGAGGCAGCCGTGTGCCCCGAGTGCGGCGCGCCGCGCATTAAGTGCCAGCCGTTCCGCCAGAAGGCCTTCGAGATTTGCGTGAACCCCACGTGCCCCACCAACTACGAGCCCGACCTTAAGGTGGGCGAGTGCAAGGTGTGCGCCGAGGCCGGACGCCATGGCGACCTGATCGCGCACAAGAGCGAGAAGAGCGGCAAGCGCTTTATCCGCTGCACCAACTACGATGACTGCGGTGTGAGCTATCCTCTGCCGGCGCGCGGTAAGCTCGAGGCGACGGGCGAGACCTGCCCCGAGTGCGGCGCCCCCATCGTGGTGGTCAACACGGCGCGCGGCCCGTGGCGCATCTGCGTGAACATGGACTGCCCGACCAAGGAGAAGAAGCCCGCCCGCGGCCGCAAGACCGCGACTAAGGCGAGCTCGGCAAAGAAGACGACGGCGGCCAAGAAGACCACGGCTAAGAAAGCCACTGCCGCCAAGAAGACGACCGCGAAGAAGTCGACTGCCAAGAAAGCAGCCTCCGACAAGTAACGGCGCGGTCGAAACATTGCCTAAAAAACGAGCGAGGACCCCACGATCCTCGCTCGTTTTTTTGACCGGCAGTTAGGGACGTTCCTTTTTCTGCCGGCAGTTTAGGAACGTCCCTAACTGCCGGCTCGGAAACGACAAGGCGTTAGTTCACTTCGACGGGTTTGGCGCCGGGATAGCGCTCCTCAAAGTCTAGGCGGTACTTATTGTCATTGGTGCCCGCCACGTTGTCGCGCGACAGCGGCGCCACGATCTCATTCTTATGGTCCGCGGGCTTTGCGTACTTTAGGCTGATCTCCCAGGCATCGCAGATCGCATCGATGCGGTTGTCCAGGTCGTCATACAGGGCAACGATGTCTTTCCAAGAGCTGTAGTTCTTGGAGCTCATGGGGACGTCCAGGTCCTCGACAATATCGTAATACTGCTCGATGGTGTCCTCCGTGCGCTCGGCGACGTCGGCGAGATTTTGACGGGTGGTACGGTCCTCTTCCAGATAACCGCCATTGAACGCCTCTGCGCAGGCACGGACCTGGTTATCGAGATCTTCGAGCAGGTCGTAGTATTCGCTCAGGCGACGGTAGAGGTTTTGCTCGGAGAGGGTTGCCTGGCTGCCATCCTCGTCGTCCTCGTCGTCATCGTCGAAAAGGCTATTGGGGTCGCTGAGAGACTTAAGGTCGTCGGAGTCGACATCATGGTGCAGCTTGGTAACCTCGGCAGTCGTCTGCGTGGCGGAGTTGTCGAACGGCTTGATCACAAAGAAGATGACCAAGGCGATGATGATTGCCAGCAGCACAACGATAACGGCGACAAGCGCCCTGGTAGCGCTCTTTTTTGCGGCGGGGGCCTGCGGTGAACCAGACGCGTATGTAGGCGCCGGTTGCTGTTGGGGCGGGGTGTCCGCGACGGGTATGCGCTGCGTCGTTTCGACCGCTGCGGGGCCGGCAGCGGGGTCGGGGCGATAGGCGAGGGGGTCGTCCGGCTTAGCTTGAGGCGTATCGAGGGAGCCGGTCTGCTCAAACGCGGGTTGGCCATTGCTTGCGGTTGTCTGCTCAACGGGTGCACCGCACGAGGTGCAGAACTTGGCATCATCTGCAAGAAGCTTGCCGCACGAGGCGCAATACCGAGACATTGCCACTCCTTTCGCCACATTTCAAATCAATACGACGATTATACCCAGCGCACAAAATTCCCCATCATAAGTTGCGGTGAAATAGGGACTGTTTGGCGGTCTCAGAGCTTCAATCAGTCCCTATTTCACCGCAACTTTGGAAAGGCACCTTTAGTCATTGGGGACGTTCTTAAACGACTAGTCATTTAAGAACGTCCCCAATGACTAGGTGGGATTTGGGGTGCGCCGGACGCTGGGGTATCATGGCTTGGTTGATATATCTGCATTTACGCGCCTTGTAGGAAGGGGCTGCGCCCATGGCTTTTGAGCCCGCTCAACATAGCTTTATCACGCTCGAGGGCGTCGATGGTGCCGGCAAGTCCACGCAGGCGCGTCTGCTTGCCCGCGCGCTCGAACTCGCTGGCTACCAGGTTGTGAGCCTGCGCGAGCCGGGCGGCACCGCCATCAGCGAAAAGATCCGCGCTCTGCTGCTCGACCCCGCCAATACGGCGATGGGCGACACCTGCGAGTTGCTGCTCTACGAGGCGGCGCGCGCTCAGTTGGTGCACGAGGTCATAGCTCCCGCCCTCGCGGCCGGCAAGGTGGTCCTGTGCGACCGCTTCTACGATTCCACGACCTGCTACCAGGCATTTGCCGACGGCCTCGATCGCCAGATAGTGTGCGATGCCAATAACCTGGCCGTCGCGGGAACACACCCGGCGCTCACGCTCGTCTACCACATCACGCCCGAGCAGGCGGCGCTACGCATGGCAGCCCGTGGCGCGGCAGATCGCATGGAGGCAAAAGGCATGACATTCCAGGAGCGTGTTTACCAGGGATTTTGCGCCATTGCTGCCGAGGAGCCAAACCGCGTAAAGCTCATCGACGCCACTGCGACCGTCGAGGAAGTCTTCGAGAAGACGGTCGAGCAGATTCGCGCGTACGGTCTCGTCATTTCGCAAGATGCTGTCGTCGCCGCGCTTGCCAAGGAGGCCGAGTAACATGGCCCCCGCTCAGGCAAGCCTGCTGGCCAAGCTCGACACCCAAGAGCGCGTTCGCGATTTTTTGACCAACGCCGTCGCCAGCGGCCGCGCATCGCACGCCTACCTGTTTTTGGGCGCTCCCGGTGCCGGCAAGCTCGATGCCGCATGGGCGCTCGCCCAGGCCTTCCTGTGCGAGCAGGACGGCTGCGGAGCATGCGACAGCTGCGTACGCGTTGCTCGGCATACGCATCCTGACGTGCACTATTACACGCCCGAGAGCGCCACAGGCTACCTCATTGCCCAGACCCGCGAGCTGCTCGACGACGTGCCCCTGGCGCCCATCCGCGCCAAGGCAAAGGTCTACATCATCGACCGTGCCGAGCAGCTTCGCGCCAACACCGCCAACGCGCTGCTCAAAACGCTCGAGGAGCCGCCCGAGGGCGTCATGTTCATCCTGTTGGGTACCTCGGCCGACGTGATGCTGCCCACCATTGTGAGCCGCTGCCAGTGCGTGCCGTTTCGGCTGGTGTCGCCCACTGTGGCCGCGCAGGCCGTGAGCCGCGCCACCGGTCAGGATCCCGCGCGCTGCCGCATGGCCGTCGCTGTGGCGGGAAGCCCCACGCGCGGTATCGAGTTCCTTAAGAGCGCCGAGCGCCAGGACGCCCGTCGCCAGATGGTCCGTGCCATCGACTCGCTCATCGCCGCCGACGAGGCCGATGTGCTCAGTCGCGCCAAGTCGCTCATCGTCGCCGTCAAGGCGCCGCTCGCCGAGGTCAAGTCCACACAGGAAAAGGTGCTCGAGCAAAATGCCGACTACCTGTCGCGTGGAGCATTGAAGCAGCTTGAGGACCGCAACAAGCGCGAACTCAACGCGCGCGAGCGTTCGGGTATCATGGAAGCGCTGGCGAGCGCGCGGACGCTCATGCGCGACGTGCTGCTGACGCTTCAGGATGAGGCGGCAGACGTTGTGAACGAGGACGTGCGCGACACGATCGGGCGGCTTGCCGCGGCGACGAATGCTGCGGGTGCCACCCAGGCGCTCGAGGCGGTTGCCACCGCTGAGCGCAACATCGCCAGAAACGTTACTCCCCAGCTGGCCATCGAGGTCATGCTGTTCGATATCAGGAAGGCACTGAAATGCCGTTAGTCGTACCCGTTAAGTTTACCTACGCCTCGCGCGACCTGTGGTTTGACCCGCAGGATCTGGATATCCTCGAGGCCGATTATGCCATTTGCTCCACCGAGCGCGGAACCGAGATCGGCCTGGTCACGGCCGATCCCTTCGAGGTGCCGCAAGATGAGATCGGCCAGCCGCTCAAGCCCGTGCTGCGCGTGGCGAGCGACATCGACCTGCAGCTTGCCGACGACCTGGCCATCCAGGGCGACGAGGCGATGGTCGATTTCCGCCGTCTGGTCAAAGAGCTCGACCTCGAGATGAAGCCGGTCGGCGTCGAGTACCTGTTTGGCGGCGAGAAGGCCGTGTTCTACTTTGCGGCCGAGGAACGCGTCGATTTTCGTCAGCTCGTCAAGGACCTGTCCTCGACGCTGCACATTCGCGTCGACATGCGCCAGATTGGCGTGCGCGACGAGACCCGCCTGGTGGGCGGCTATGCCCAGTGCGGACAGGAGCTCTGCTGCACGCGCTTTGGCGGACAGTTTGAGCCCGTCTCGATTCGCATGGCAAAAGAGCAGGACCTGCCGCTCAACTCGTCCAAGATCAGCGGCGTTTGCGGCCGCCTGATGTGCTGCCTGCGCTATGAGTTCGAGGCGTACAAGGACTTTAAGAGCCGCGCGCCCAAAAAGAAGACGCTCATCGATACGCCGCTTGGCAAGGCGCGTATTCAGGAATATGACACGCCGCGTGAGCAGCTGGTGCTGCGCCTGGAGAACGGCAAAGTCTTTAAGGTCAACCTGGCCGATATGACGTGCTCGGAGGGCTGCAAAAAGAAGGCCGCCGAGCAGGGCTGCAACTGCCGCCCCGACTGCGTGACGCGCGATGTGCTCGAACGCATCGAGTCGCCCGAGATGCGCCTGGCGCTCATGGAGCTCGATCGCGAGAACGGCGTCGACGTGGGCGATGGCCTGTCGAGTGCCGACCGTCTGGCCGGGACGTCGATGCCCAAGCGCCGTCGTCGCGATGCCGAATCCGATGCTCGCGCCGGCCAGGGCCAGAGCGAGGGCCGTGGCCGTGGAAAGGGCCGCGGCAAGGCCGAGGCACCCGAGGCCGAGGGGGCGGCCGATGGCCGTCGCCGCCGCAAGCGCTCGGGTTCGGGCGACGCCGGCGAGGCCGCTCCCGCAGGCAAGAATTCCTCCCGCGAGCGCGAGGCTCAGCAGCCTCAGCAGCAAAACCGCGGCGGTGGCATGAATCCCACGCGCCGTCGCCGCCGCCATTTGTCGAGCGAGGAGCGCGAGGACGCCTTCCGCGCCGCAGCCGCTCGCGAAGCCGGTGCCGCCCCCAAGGGTGGTTCGGGTTCCGATACGCCTGCCGACAAGGGTGGCAAGCAGCGCAACGATGACGAGCGCGCCCCGCGTCCGCGTCGCCGCCATTCCTCGGGCACGCAGCAAAAGCCCTCGGTGCCCTCCGTGGCCGATCAGGTCTCGGATGGCGAGGTCAAGGTCACGCGCCGTCGCCCTGGAGATGGCGGAGGGGCGGCTGCCAAGGCCGCGCGCGGCGCTGCTCGCGACGAACGCGAGTCGCGCGAAGATCGTGGTGGCGAGGGTTCGGCCGACCAGGGCCAGAAGCGCCGTCGCCGTCGTCGTTCCCGCAAGCCGCGTCAAGATGGTGGCGAGGGCTCGATCCAAAACTCGTCCGCACCGCAACCGCCCACCGGCGAATAGCGCCCGCAAACGGATTTAACCTGCCTGACCCCAAACGCGTCGGGGTACCATAGCGCTGGATCAACAACCCTCCCTGCGATCGAGCGTAGGGAGGGTTGTGTCGTGAAGAGACATTTGAATGTGTTGGGATGCCTGCAAGGTACCGGCATCCTACCGTTTGCGGACGAATTGCTACCGTTTGCCGAGCGGGTGGCGCACGAGGCGCTTGAGGCGTTGTCGCCCACGCGATGCGCCGGCTGCGAGCGCGCCGGTGCGCTTATTTGCCAAGACTGCTTGGCGGCGCTTGCGCTCATCGACCCGCGGCATAGCTGCACTCGATGCGGCGCCCCGTTTGGAGACTTGCTGTGCACCGAGTGCTCGGTCGAGGGCTCGTCCTCGGCGATGGCCGAAGCACTCGACCGGTGCCTGGCATGTGCCGTTTACACGCATCCGCTGCCGCGGATCATTAAAGCGTACAAAGACGCGGGCGAGCGACGCCTGGCGCCGTATCTGGCAGAGCTGCTATACGACACCGCCTTACATGCCCAGGCCGCGGCACCCGATCGCTTAGGCGGTGTGTTGTCCGGCGCCGATGCCGTGGTGTTTGTGCCCGCGACGGCGGCGGCGTTTCGGCGGCGCGGCTTCGATCATATGGAAGCCATCGCGCGCCCATTTTGCGAGCTGTCGGGTGTTCCGCTGCTCGACGCCCTCGTTAAGTACGGCCATGGCGACCAACGTGAACTCGGTCGTGAAGAACGCCGTGAACGCGCCCGAGGCATGTACGAGACCGTTGAGGACGTGCGGGGCCGCCGCCTGCTGCTTATCGACGACGTTATCACCACGGGTGCGACGATGGCGGCGGCTTCGGCGGAACTCAAGCGCGCCGGTGCCGCGGCCGTTGATGGCCTCGCTATCGCACGCGTTTGGTAGGGGTGATTCGTGTGGCGGTAACAATCAGGCAGTGCAACAAACCGACAAAAGAGCAGCTAGCGGCTTCCGTGATCCTGACGGGCGCCTCGGCGTTGCGCATGATGCGCGCCGAGCGCCGGCAGATGGGCTACATCGGCTGGAAGGACCTTGAGCCCGAGGAGGAGTGCCGCGTGCTGTGTACGTCATCGCCTTCGACCGAGGATATCTATCTTCCCGACCTGGTGCGAATTGGAGCCAAAAGCGGCGAGGTGCAAGAAGATCTGTGCTTGTTGGTGGGATCTGCGGCGCAGCGCCGACGCATGCCTGGCGTGGGCTGGTCCGTGTGTTCCGGGTTGCCTGCCGGCTCGATTCTAGAGGTGGAACCGGGGGTGTACAGCCTATCTCCCGAGGCCCTTTGTGTTGCCGTCGCCCGCGAGGTCGGCTGTATCCAGGCGTTTGCCCTGGCCCAGGAACTGTGTTCCAAGATTTCACTGAGCGATCGCGGGAAGTATCTGCCTCCCTACACCTCACCTGTTGCGAATAGACTTGTAAAGGACAAGGACCAACCGGCAGACGTGGGCTACTTTGAAGTCGAGCCGGTGCTGACGCCCGATCGCCTGGCAGATTACCTTGCGGCATGCAAGGGGAGTGCGGCCAAACAACTGCTACGCCTGTGTCCCTACCTGTCAGAAAACCTGCGCTCACCCATGGAGTGCATCATGCTTGCCATGTTTTCGCTTCCGTTTTCCTATGGCGGATTTGCCTGCGGTCCCTTTAAGACCGACTACAAGATCGAGTTCGATGACCGCGCGCAGGCAATCTCGGGGATGCCGTATGCAGTTTGCGATGCGTACCAGGAAACAGCCCGGTTTGACCTGGAATACAACGGTGAGCTGGGTCATTCCTCTCGAAGGGGACGTGTCCATGATGAAAAACGCAACACGGGCTTGATTACTATGGGAATCGAGGTCGCGACGGTCAATAACGAGATACTTTGCGACATGGAGGCAATGGAGGCACTCGCATGGCGCATCCACCAGCGTATGCGAAAGCGGTACCGGAATCGTGTCGATGCCCGCAGGAAGAAGCAAGAGGCGCTGCTTAACACGCTGCGGGCGTGTTTTGGGCTTAAGCCGGTCTAATTCGCGTCGAAAATAGGGGGTTAATCATATGCCCTGGCCAAAATATGGCAAATATGAGTACTGTCACTAAATCAGTAACAGCAAAATCAAGGAATTTAGGACTCGGAGGCGTCGTAAAGTAAGAAGATAATAAACAAATGTAGAATAACTAAGCATCAGGTTGGCGACACTGAGCGCAAAATCTGTCCGAGAGGCCAAAATTGTCTGCTACTAAATTGGTAACAGTACTCATATTTGCTATTTTTTGGCCACGGCACCCTGAGGCAGGTGCCCCGGAGCTCCCCGTAGGGGAGCTCCGGGCTTCATGGGGGCACGAATGACCCGCCCCGACCTGCGAAATCTGTGCTCGCGATGCGAATAACGTCCCTAACCTTAAACTATAGCTTGAACTTAGCTATAATGCCCTACGTTCCTGCCAGGCTGTGGTTGCGGACGGACGAAATGCCCATCCTAGTCCAAGACAGACGCGGTCAAAGGGATCCACGTAAGCGACCGCGTGCGCGCGGCGCGATCATGGCGCGTCCTAGATGTAAGCCGCACCGTCCGTTCTACTTTCTTTGGGGCAATACCGCCTCGCGGGCGAGCGGGCCAGTCGTGAAGGTGGCTGCGGCCTCCCGAGCAAACGCCCCGGTGCGCAAGTGTGGGGTCAAATACCAGGTCAGCTGGTGGGAACAACCCGATATTCCGTGCGGGGCACGGATCGTATACGACACAGAAGGCAGGGTAGTGGACATGGTGAGGGGCAGCTTGATGCATGCGGCTCGGTTAGGTGCTGGGGCCGCGGCGGTCATTGCCGTTTTGGGCCTGAGCGGATGCGCGTTCAATCCACTGTCCACGTTCACGACGCCCACGATCGACCAGATCGAGCGCGAGACCGTCACCCCCACGGTATCGGACGATGCCCTGGTCACGCCGGGAACCCTGACGGTCGCCCTCGATACGTCCGATGCACCGCAGGCCATGCAGGATGCCGACGGAAACCTCACGGGCTATGCGGTCGATGCCGCTCGTGCCCTCGCGTGCCGCATGGGTCTCAAGGTTGCTTTTGTCGATGCGTCCTCGGCCGATTCCGCGCTCAGCGATAAAAAGGCCGACATCTTTATTGGCGACATCAAGTCTGCGGGCGGCGACATCAGCTCGCTTGGCACCTGTCTGTACGATGCTGCCGCCGTGTTCGGCAAGACCAGCGACGGAGAGTCCCCGAGTGTCTCAACCGACACACTCAACACTGCTACCTTGGGCGTTCAGACTTCCTCGGCCTCGCAGGAAGCGCTTGCCAAGCAGAGCATCACGGCCAACCAAAAGACCTTCTCCAACATCAACGAGTGCTTCGAGGCACTCGAGTCGGGCGAGGTCGATTACGTGATCTGTGATTCCACGGCCGGTGGTTACCTCGCGCGCCTGATGAGTCAGATCTCCTATGTCGGCACGCTCGAGGCGCCCTCCACGCTTAGCGTCGCAGGCCTTAGCTCTAACGATGAGCTGTGCCGTGCCGTGAGTGATGCCCTCGACGGCATCACGGTCGACGGCACGCTCGAGGCGGTCCACTGCGTCTGGTATGGCAAAATGCCCTATGACCTTACCGCCAAGACTGTTTCGGGGGCCAATGTGCAGGCATCCGACTCCACGTCCAACGAGACCGAGTCCTCCGATGGCGACACCTCCGATAACAACGGCGACAGTCCGTCGTCTAGCCAGGAGGGCGCCATCACCGACGATGACATCAACAAGCTCAATAGCTAGTTATTGGTAGGGGTGGCGTCTACCACACATCGAACGAGGTGCTTCTTCACGGTTTCAACACGCATGGCCGGGTCTCCCAAATAGGGGAGCCCGGCTTTTCTATTTTGGTAAAACTAGCAGGTCAAAGCTAATTTCCAGGAGAAAAATTAACTCCGTCGACGCCTTCCTATAGCGCACTTTGCCACGGAAAAGTGCGAGACTTCGGTATGCGGTATCAAGCAGTCGTTATTCGGGTCTTTGGGAATCCGCGTGATTAAATGCACGGCAATGGGTACATAGCCAGTACAGTAAGTCCCCGAGGCAGATTGGAGCCACGTATGGATATCAAGGTTTCTGGACGCAAGACGACGGTAACCGATGCTCTGCGTGCGCATGTGGATGAGAAGATCGGCGAGGCGCTCAAGGTTTTCGACATCGAGCCCATGACAGTCGACGTCGTGCTTCGTTATGAGAAGAACCCCTCGAACCCCAACCCGGCAATCGTCGAGGTCACGGTTCGTGCCCGCGGCTCTGTGATTCGCGTTGCCGAGCACGGCGCAGATATGTACGCCGCCATCGACCTCTCCGCCGATAAGGTCACCCGCCAGCTGCGCAAGTTCAAGACCAAGGTCGTGGACAACCGCCAGGGCGGTGCCAGTGCAGCGGATGTCGCACCGGTCGAGCGCGTCGAGGATCTGGCCGACCTGCTGCTGCCCGAGGAGGAGGACGACCTGCTCGTCCGCGAGAAGGTTATCGACGTCACCCCGATGACTGAGGAGCAGGCGCTGGTGCAGACCGATCTGCTGGGCCACGACTTCTACGTGTTCGAGAACGCGACGACCGGTCTCATCAATGTGGTGTATCACCGTAAGAATGGTGGATATGGCATCATCAAGCCCCGCATCGAAACACTTGACGAGTAAAATACGTTAACTTGCATGAGTTAACGGTTGGCGGCCATCCCATGCGGGTGGCCGCCTTTTTACGTAAGGAGTCGCTTTGATGGACAAGGCCGCATCTACCGGTCATTCGGACCGTTGCCGCATCGTCGTCGATACCTGCTGCGACTTTAGCCCCGAGGTCGCCGCGAACCTCGATGTCGATATCCTGGGTTTCCCCTTCATTATCGATGGCGAGGAGCGCACGGATGACATCTGGTCGAGCATCACGCCCAAGGAGTTTTACGACCGCATGCGCGCCGGCGCCCGCGTGTCCACCTCGGCTGTGTCGCTCGGTCGCTATATCGAGTTCTTTACCGAGTGCGCCAAAGAGGGCACGCCCACGGTCTACCTGTGCTTTACCTCGGCGCTGTCGTCGAGCTACAACTCCGCGTGCCAGGCGGCGGACGCCGTGCGCGCCGAGTATCCCGATTTTGAGCTGTACGTGGTCGACAACGCTCTACCCTGTGCGACCGGCGCGCTCTTGGCGCTCGAGGCCGTGCGCCAGCGTTCGGCGGGACTGACCGCCAAGCAGCTGGTCGATTGGGCAAACGAGGCAAAGACCTACGTCCACGGCTACTTTACGCTCGAGAGCTTCGACGCACTGGCTGCCGGCGGCCGCATTCCGCCCGCGGCGGCGCAGCTCACGGCAAAGCTCGATGTCAAGCCCGAGCTCTCCTACGACCTTGCCGGCTCGCTGTCGCTAATCGGTGTCAACCGCGGCCGCAAGAAGGCGCTCAAGTCCATCCTCAAGTCGTTCCGCGAGAACTACGTGCCCGACCGCACCATGCCCATCGCCATCATGACGGCCGATGCCGAAAAGGACGGCGACTGGCTCGAAGCCGCCATCCGCAAGGAGGAGGGCTGCGCCGACGTCACGATCATTCGCAGCTCCGTGGGCCCCACCATCGGCTCGCACGTGGGCCCCGGCATGGTGGCCTGCGCGTTTTGGGGTAAGAACCGCGCCGACAAGGCGTCGCTTTCCGATCGCATCGCCCGCCGCGTGCGCGGTCAGTAGGCAAGTAACGCGGCCGCAATCGATCCCAACTCACAGCTCAAACGCTGGCACCGAGTATTCAACCTGGTAATAACACCCAACCCAAAAGGAAAGGTTTCATGGCAAACAAGCTCTCTGTCGCATTTATCGGCACCGGAATCATGGGTGCCCCCATCGCCGGCCACATCCTGGACGCCGGCTATTCCGTCACGGTCAACAACCGCACCAAGTCCAAGGCTGCAGCGCTCGTTGAGCGCGGTGCCGTCTGGGCCGATACGCCGGCAGATGCCGCGGCGAACGCCGACGTCATCTTTACCATGGTGGGTTATCCCTCCGAGGTCGAGGAGCTCTACCTGGCGGGCGAAGGTCTGCTCGCGTGCACTAAGCCCGGCGCGGTCCTGATCGACCTTACCACGAGCTCGCCCGAGCTGGCGCGCGACATTGCCGAGGCCGCCCAGGTTTCCGGCCGCATGGCGTTTGACTGCCCCGTCACCGGCGGTGAGTCGGGAGCTATCGCCGGCACGCTCACGGCTATCGTGGGCGCCACCGAGAACGACATCGCTCCGATTCGCGATATCCTTTCCACCTTTGCGGCAACCATCTGCTGCTTCGACGGCGCCGGCAAGGGCCAGGCTGCCAAGCTCGCCAACCAGGTGTCGCTGGGCGCCTGCATGGTCGGCATGGCAGACGCCATGGCATTTGCCGAGCTGAGCGGCCTCGATCTGGAGAAGACCCGTCAGATGATCCTGGGCGGTACCGGCAAGTCCGGCGCCATGGAGAGCCTGGCTCCCAAGGCGCTCGACGGCGACTACAAGCCCGGCTTTATGGTCGAGCACTTCATTAAGGACCTGCGCTTGGCGCTCGCCTATGCCGACGACCGCGAGCTTGCGCTGCCCGGCGCCGACGTGGCCTTTACGCTCTACGATATGCTCGACGCCATCGGTGGTGCCAAGCTGGGCACCCAGGCCATCACGGTCCTCTATAAGGAGGAGGCCGACGCCATCGCCGCCGGTCTGGACTGGTCGCAGTATCGTCCCGAGGAGCATGGCGCTCACGAGGAAGGCTGCGGTTGCGGCGAGCACGGCGACGACCATGAGTGCGGTTGCGGTCACCATCACGGCGAGGACCACGAGTGCTGCGGCGGCCACGGCCATGACGACGGCTATGAGTGCTGCTGCGGCCACCATCACGGGGAGTAGCGCCCATGAGCTGGACGTTCGTGGTACTAGCGCTGGTGCTCTTTCTCTTTGCGATCTACATTGGCTTTTTGTGCGGCCAGTGGGCCTGCGAAAAGCGCGTGATCACCAAGCGCGATTACTGGATCGCCAATTTTGCAGGCGCGGCGGCAGTCGTCCTGCTGACCTGGGTGTTCTCGCTGTTCCCGCTGGTGCAGTTTGCGCCGATCGGCTGGCTCGGCGGCTTTATCGCCGGTCTTAAGATGAGCTTTGGCGAGTCCGTCGGTCCATGGCGCAAGCACGATGAGGTTTTTAACGTCAACAAGGCTCATCGCGCCGCCGCCGACGCGGGCGACGCCGAGGAGCGCCGCCGCGCGCGTCGCAATGGCGCGGCCGACCGACAGCTCATCTCGGTCACCGATGACAGCAAGGGTGCTGGCAAGCACGCTAAAAATAGTAAGAAGAGGTAACTATGGCAGAAAACAAAGACGAACAGCTCACCGACGAGGAGCTGGCACAGCTCCAGCTGGCAGAGGAGAACGAGAACGCCGTCGACCGTCTGGTCAAGGAGCTCGGCTGCCCCACGCGCCGCATCCGCCAGTTTGCCGCCCGCGTGTTGCATCTGCTTGCCGAGCGCGATCCGCAGCGCGTCGTTCCCTGCGTGCCCGCGCTGATCGAGGCGCTCGACCGCCCCGAGGCTCAGACCCGCTGGGAGGCTCTCGATGCCCTGGCGGCGCTCGCCACCACCTGCCCCGAGCAGCTGGGTGATGCCTTTGAGGGCGCCGAGACCGCGCTGTTCGACGAGATTTCGTCCACGCTGCGCTATGCCGCCTTCCGCCTGCTGTGCGTGTGGGGCGCCACGAGCGTCGAGCGTTCGCGCGAGGCTTGGCCCATCCTGGACGAGGCCATCCAGTGCTACCACGGCGACCTCGAGTATCGCGACATGCTCGGTTGCCTGTACGAGTTTGGCCAGGGCGAGATCGACGCCGAGGTCGCCGAGAAGCTTGCGCTGCGCCTTAAGTTCGATGCCGAGAACGGCAAGGGCAGCTATCTCAAGGCCCGTTCGAGCGAGATTTGCGAAATGCTTGTTAAACGTTTTGGCCTGGATCTCTCCAAAAAGAAGAAGCGTGCTAGCGTTAAAAAATCTGACGACGCCGAAGACGAGGAGTAACAGATTATGGCGCACGATGTAGTCCTGATTCCCGGTGACGGTATCGGTCCCGAGATTACGCAGGCCATGCGCCGCGTGGTCGAGGCTGCCGGTGTCCAGATCAATTGGAACGTCCAGGAGGCCGGTGCCGGCGTCATGGACGAGTTTGGCACGCCGCTGCCCCAGCACGTGCTCGATGCGGTCGCCGAGACCAAGGTTGCCATCAAGGGCCCCATCACCACGCCGGTCGGCACGGGTTTCCGCAGCGTCAACGTGGCCCTGCGCAAGCACTTCGACCTGTATGCCTGCGTGCGCCCCTGTCTGTCGCAGCCGGGCGACGGCTCGCGCTTCCGCGACGTCGACCTGGTTATCGTGCGCGAGAACACCGAGGACCTCTACGCCGGCATCGAGTTCGATGAGGGCGCTGCCGAGGTCGAGGAGCTCTTGCAGCTTGTCGAGCGTTCGGGCCAAAAGACCTTCGCCGCCGATTCCGCGATCTCGATCAAGCCGATCTCTATCGCCAAGAGCCGCCGCATTGTGGAGTATGCCTTTGAGTATGCCCGCCGCTGCGGCCGCAAAAAGGTGACGGCCGTGCACAAGGCCAACATCATGAAGGCGACCGACGGCCTGTTCCTGCGCGTGGCGCGCGAGGTGGCCGCCAACTATCCCGATATCGAGTTCAACGACAAGATCGTCGACGCCACCTGCATGGGCCTGGTCCAGAACCCCAACGACTTCGATGTCCTGGTGCTGCCCAACCTGTACGGCGACATCGTGAGTGACCTGTGCGCCGGCCTGGTGGGCGGCTTAGGCATGGCCCCCGGCTCCAACATCGGTGCCGACTGCGCCATCTTTGAGGCTACGCACGGCTCCGCGCCCGATATCGCGGGCAAGGATATCGCCAACCCCACGGCCGAGATCCTCTCTGCTGCGATGATGCTCGATCACCTGGGCGAGAACGATGCCGCCAATCGTATTCGCGCCGCCGTATCTGCCACGCTCGACGAGGGCGAGCAGGTTACCGGTGACGTGCGTCGTGCCCAGACCGGCTCCGTTGAGGGCGCTGTGGGCACGCAGGCCTTTGCCGATGCCGTTATCGCGCACCTGGTCTAAGGTATGCACGCTGCAAACGCCTAAATAGTACTTAAGTGTTTGCGTATAACCTAAGAATCAATACGCCCGGCGCTCTGCCGGGCGTATTCTATTGGGGACTATGTTTCCTAACAAGGAGTAACTGATATGGGTCTGATCCAAAAGAAGGACGAGAAGGACGAGATCGACGGCATCCAGATCATCGAGCGCGGCGAAGGCCCTGACGGTGATGAGGACGAGAAGATCGACCTGGTCGCCGGCACGTCTGCCGAACATATTGCCGCCGGCACGACCGCCGAGGAGGAGGACGCTCGCCTGGAGGCAAAGATCGCCGCGGATGCAGCTGACGAGAACCTCATGCCTGAGGAGCAGGATGAGGACAACGACTCCGACGTGGACGACCACGCTTGTAAGCACAAGAAGACGATGATTGCCGCCTTTGTAGTTGCAGTCGTGATCGCTGCCGTGGTCGGCTTCTTTATTGGCAACGGCGGCTTTGGCGGCAAGGGCGTCGGCTCGGCGACCCTTACCGAGGACCAGCTCGATTCGACCGTGGCAAGTTATAGCTACAACGGCAAGAAGAGCGACATCACCGCGCGTGAGGCCATCGAGAGCCAGTACAGCCTCGACACCGTCAAGGACG
Source organism: uncultured Collinsella sp. (assembly GCA_958407995.1). Classification (GTDB taxonomy): domain Bacteria; phylum Actinomycetota; class Coriobacteriia; order Coriobacteriales; family Coriobacteriaceae; genus Collinsella. The sequence continues at coordinate 54,602 of CATYJU010000001.1, read as the reverse complement.
ATGACGGCAACTACACCGCTCCGTCTGCCGACGTTATCCTGTCCTACGTGCGCAACCAGATTCTGCTGGACGCTGCCGAGGACGAGGGCATTACCGTCTCTTCCAAGGAAATGAAGCAGTACGCCGAGGATTCCATCGGCACCTCCGACTACAAGACCATGGCCACGCAGTACGGCGTGTCCAAGGACCAGGCCAAGCAGATCGTCCGTCAGTCCGCGACGCTGCAGAAGCTCTACAAGAAGAAGGTCGGCGATAGCTCCGCAAGCATGCCGACCGCCCCGACCGAGCCTGCTGACGGCAACGAGGAGACCGCGAGCAAGGACTACGCCGACTACATCATCAACCTTGCCGGCGATGAATGGGATAGCTCAAAGGGCACTTGGAAGGATGCCGACAGCACCTATGCTAAGGCCTTTGCCGATGATGCCTTTACGACCGATAGCGCCACCTACAAGCAGGCCATGACTGCCTACTACACTGCTTATCAGCAGTATTCCTCGCAGGCTTCGAGCGCCAGCTCCAAGTGGACCGAGTATGCTAACGGCCTCTACGCCAAGGCCAACATCAGCATCTATGGTCTGTTTGCGTAAGGGCTGCCCGAGCCGCCGAGCGCGTAGCCAAAATATCTGATATGCCCGCTAGAACGGATATCGTTCTAGCGGGTTTTTTGCACTGTGGGGAGGGCGATGAGAGGGGGTGGTTGTATGCAAATTGTGGGACACTTTATTCATGTAAAGTGAAAACGATTTCGGCCAAACTGGTAGTAACAATGTGGTACCACTGTTCATCTGGTAGTAACCACTTTTGAGATGAAATCGAATGGAAATTGCTAAGAATTAGTTTGGTAATGAAAGAAACGCAGCACATCTACCTGCGTAAATTACCGTTTACGGGCCAAAAATAACCGTTTGGCAACGATATAGTAATTTGAACGAAATGTGGTGGACGTTTGAATTGAGTGTGTGCTACCGACATACCAGCAACCCCAAATAGGGACTGGGTTGTCTAAGTTTGCGCATCAATGCCGGCAAGCGGAGAAGCCGGTATGCACAAGGCGCGGACATGGAACTCGTTGGTGAACAACGAAAGAAAGGTTGGAGGAGATACCATATGATGAAGTACCTCCAGAAGCTCGGCAAAGCGCTGATGCTTCCCGTCGCGGCGCTTCCCGTCGCAGGTATTCTTATGGGCGTGGGCTACCTGCTCGCTCCCGCAGTCATGGGTGCTGCCGGTGACACTACCGGTTTTGCCTATACCGCCGGTTTCCTGCTCATCAAGGCAGGCGGCGCTCTTATCGATAACATGGCCTGGCTGTTCGCAGTCGGCGCCGCTGTCGGCCTTGCCGACGATCACGATGGCACCGCTGGCCTCGTCGCCTTCCTGATGATCCAGCAGCTCCTGAACCCCGCTGTTGTTGGCACCATTCGTGGTATGGACGCCGATGCTCAGACCGCTTGGCTTGCCACGACCGAGGGCATCGCGTTCTCCAAGATCGCTGGTAACTCCTTCATCGGCATCCTGTCCGCCGTCATCGGTGGCACTTGCTACAACAAGTTCAAGGACACTCGTCTTCCCGACTGGCTGGCCTTCTTCTCCGGCAAGCGTTGCGTCGCCATCATGACCGCCGTCATCTGCATCGTCGTCTCCGTCGTCCTGCTCTTTGCTTGGCCGCTCATCTTCGGTGCTCTTGTTGCTCTTGGTGAGGGTATCGCCGCCATGGGTGGTATCGGCGCTGGCATCTACGCCTTCCTCAACCGCCTGCTCATCCCGACCGGTCTGCACCACGCACTCAACAACGTGTTCTGGTTTGACACCATCGGCCTGGGCGACCTGACCCACTTCTGGGCTGGCGAGACCTCTGCTGACGTCAAGTGGAGCCTCGGTATGTACATGTCCGGCTTCTTCCCCTGCATGATGTTCGGTATCCCGGGCGCTGCCCTGGCTATGGTTCAGACCGCTAAGAACAAGAAGGCTGCTATCGGCCTGGTTGTCTCCGCTGCCATCTGCGCCTTCGTCTGCGGCGTCACCGAGCCCTTCGAGTTCGGCTTCATGTTCCTGTGCTTCCCGCTCTACGTCGTGTACGCTGTCCTGTACGGCATCTTCACCATCGTTACCTACTATGTTGGTTTCCGTGCTGGCTTCTGCTTCTCCGCTGGTGCTACCGACCTCCTGTTCTCCTCTAGCCTCCCGGCTGCCGCCAACACCTGGATGATCATCCCGCTGGGCATCGCTGCCTTCGTGGTCTTCTACCTCGTGTTCCGCTTCGCCATCACCAAGTTCAACCTCATGACCCCTGGTCGCGAGGATGAGGATGTCGAGGAGACCTCCGCTTCCGCCGCTGCTGACGACGACAAGTTCGCCGCTCTGGCCGCCGCTGTTCTTGCTGCCGTCGGTGGCAAGGAGAACGTCAAGACCGTTGACTGCTGCGCTACTCGCCTTCGCTTCGAGCTTGGCGATTCCGCTCTGGTCGACGAGGCTGCCTGCAAGAAGGCTGGCGCTCTGGGTGTCATGAAGATGGACAAGGGTGCTACCCAGGTCATCATCGGCACGCAGGTCCAGGCTGTTGCCGAGGAGCTCAAGAAGCTTCTCTAAGCCTTAAAGACGTATCTGTCTTGCAAAGGGTCGTCCCGCTCCGCGGGGGCGGCCCTTTTTGCTACCTCGATACTTGATGTAGCGTTGTAATTGGTATTACAGTGCGCAGGCTATCAACCGGCAAACGATATTGAAATATGCTGGTTGACCTGCTGTTATTCCAATAAAACTGCTATAGTACGTGGTGTCTGGTTACAACCAATTTCGAGTCATTTATCCGGCAGGTATCATTATGGCAATGGGAGCGCGCAAACAACCTCTGTACGATCAACTCGTCGATCTGTTGACCGATAAAATCGATCACGAACTTCGGCCCGGCGACTATTTGCCGTCCGAGCGTGACCTGTCGGAACGCTACGGGCTCTCGCGTACGACGGTTCGCCTTGCCCTGCAGGAGCTTGAGCGCCTGGGCCTGGTGGTTCGTCAGCGCGGCCGAGGAACCATGGTGTGCGACCGCTCTCTGCAAACGGCAAACCTTACGCAAACCTATAGCTTTACCGAGCAGATGAAGGCGATCGGCCGTGTGCCCAAGACAACGATTCTTGAGTTTACCGAGGTCGAGGCTGACAAGAATATTGCCGTAGAGATGAACGCGCGCCTGGGCGAGCGTCTGTACAAGATCAAGCGCCTGCGTATAGCCGATGGTGTGCCGCTGATGATTGAGTGTACATATCTGCCAAGTCGCAAGTTCTTTGCGCTTAAGCGTCCCATGATCGAGAACAAATCGCTGTACGACATGATCGAGCAGGACTTTCACGAGAAAGTTCGCGTGGCAGAGGAAGAATTCTACGCGAGTATTGCCCGCCATTCCGACGCACGTTTGCTCGAGATTACCGAAGGCGCACCGGTGCTGGATTTGATTCGTACCACATATGACATGAACAACGAGGTTATCGAGTATACGCGTTCGGTTGCGCGTGCCGACCAGTTTAAGTACAAGGTCTACCACAACCGCGCAGTCTAGAGTTATTGGGTATAAACGGCTTGGCGTGTTTTGCGGCGGGTGCAAAATGTGCCAAGCGGTAGAAGGCAACGAACAATCGCTCGAATTAACAATGCAGTGGTTTTTGATCCGCCCTAAAACGCACTGCGGGTACGGGAGCATAGATGAGCACGTATGCTATCAAGGCCGACAAGTTCTTTTTGCCGGCGGGGCCGCAGCTGGGCGGCTATCTTATGGTCGAGGATGGCGTCTTTGGCGCTTGGCAGGCCGATGAGCCCGCTTGCGAGATCAAAGATTATTCGGGTACATGGATTGCGCCGGGCATGGTGGACACCCACATTCATGGCTTCTATAACCATGCCACGACCGATAACGATGCCGAGGGTATCAACATCAGTTCGACCGAGCTCGCACGTCGTGGTACCACCAGCTGGCTGCCTACGACCTTTACCGACGGCGTGGAGCAGATCAAGGACGCCTGCGCTGCCATTGCACAGGCGGACGAAGAGCGTGGACCCGAGTTCTGCGGTGCTCGTATTCAGGGCATCTACCTGGAGGGTCCGTTCTTTACCATGAAGCACGTGGGTGCCCAGAACCCCGCTTATCTGATCGACCCGTCCGAGGAAGTTTTTGACGAGTGGCAGGAGGCCGCTGGTGGTCGTATCGTCAAGAGCGCTATGGCGGCCGAGCGTGACGGCGCCGCCGCCTACGCCGCGGCTCTGAGCGCAAAGGGCGTCGTGACCTGTATTGGCCACTCCGATGCCACCTATGATGAGTGCGCCGCCGCCATCAATGCTGGCGCCAGTTGCTTTACGCATACCTATAACGGCCAGCGTGGCCTCCATCACCGTGAGCCCGGTGTTGTCGGGGCTGCTATGACCACGCCCAACACCTATGCCGAGATCATTTGCGACGGTAAGCACGTGAACCCTGCTGCTATCAAGGCACTGCTGCAGGCCAAGGGCTGGCAGCACACGGTGCTGATCACCGACTGTCTGGGTTGCGGCGGCATGCCCGAGGGCAAGTACACCAGCGGCGGCATGGACGTCATTATGAAGGACAACCTTTGCTGGCTCGCCGATGGCTCTGCTATCGCCGGCTCGGTGCTCACGCTCGCACAGGGCGTCAAGAACATCGTCGACTGGGGTCTTGCGAGCGCTGATATCGCAATTCGCATGGCGACTGAGGTGCCCGCGCGTTCTGCTCACGTCGAGGATAAATGTGGCAGCATTATGCCCGGCCGCGATGCCGACTTTGTCGTGTTCAATCCCGACCTTACCCTGGTCGAGACGTATGTGGGTGGCAACAGCGTCGGTAACGCGTTTGCCGAGTAGCCGCCAAAGAAGCGATCCGAGAGGGGATTTAGATGATTTACGGTGCATTGGGCGATATCGAGGAGTACCGCGGAATGCTCAAGGGCCTCGACGTGCTGATCGACTGGCTCGAGGAGAACGACCCGGCGCAGCTCGAGGTCGGCAGCCATCCGATTCTGGGCGACAAGGTCTTTGCGAACGTCATGGCCCCCACGACGCGTCCGGAGGCCGAGGCCCACTATGAGACGCATCAGCGCTATCACGACCTGCAGATCGACGTCGAGGGTCGCGAGGCCTTTAAGGTCGCCACGGGCAGCCTGACGCTGGTCCAGGAGTTTGACGAGAAGGACGACTACGACCTGGTCGATTCAGACGCCTCGATCGCCGGCGATCTTGCCGACGACAAGTTCGCGCTGTTCGTTGCCGGCGAGCCTCACATGCCCACGCTCGAGTTCCCGGGCGATGGCGCGCAGCCGGTCAAGAAGATCTGCTTTAAGCTGCTTGCAGACGCTTACTGGGAGGAGTAGCGAGCTGCTCGGCTGAGCTGTTCGCCTGATGGCGTGATTCCCCTAGGGAAATCACGCCACGACCCCGCCAAGCGTGTTTTCCCTAGGGGAATCACGTTTGGCGGGGTTTTATGTTTATGAATAGGGGAACTGAAGCCGTGACGATGCTTGGGTTGGCGCACGCGCACTCAAATCGGCAACAACAAAGTAGATAAGCATTTGAAGAAATGCGATTGAAACATAATGTAACTAGTATGAAATAGTGGATAGCTGGTACATACCACCTTTCAAATATAGAATCGTTAGAAATCTATAGTTAAAAAGTAATTTACCAGCGGGCTTATATTTTGTTCATTAAAGCCGTTCATCGCCATTTCGCTACCGTTTACGGACCACTTCAGATTCTGTCTACATAATTGCGTTAATGCGTCCATAATAGGCAAGGCGTTTAGCCGAGGGCCGAGGAACCGGCATCCGCGTCGTAGAGCACGAAGATCGGGAGTAGCATGCATTCGTTTAAGATCACCAATCAATTCCTACTTGATGATGAGCCGTTCACCATCTTGTCGGGGGCGATTCACTATATGCGTGTTCATCCGAGCGACTGGCACCACTCGCTCTATAACCTTAAGGCTCTTGGGTTTAATACGGTCGAAACGTATGTACCGTGGAATCTTCATGAGCCAAAGCCTGGCGTCTTCGATTTTTCTGGCTCAATCGATTTGGCGACATTTCTTGATGAGGCAGCATCGCTCGGTCTGTATGCAATTGTTCGGCCCTCTCCGTTTATTTGTGCAGAATGGGAATTTGGCGGCATGCCAGCATGGCTGCTGCGCGAACATGATATGAGGCCGCGTAGCAGCGACCCCAAATTTCTTGCTCACGTTGCGCAGTACTACGACCATCTCATGCCGATACTCGTCTCGCGTCAGATTGACAAGGGCGGAAACATCATCATGATGCAGGTTGAAAACGAGTATGGATCATATTGCGAGGATAAGGACTATCTTCGTGCGATTCGTCGCCTTATGGTCGAGCGTGGGGTTTCCGTGCCCCTTTGTACTTCCGATGGTCCGTGGCGTGGGTGCCTTCGTGCTGGTACGCTTATTGACGATGATGTGTTGTGCACCGGCAACTTTGGTTCTCATGCAAAGGAGAACTTTGAGGCTCTTTCTGCTTTTCACAAGGAGCATGGAAAACAATGGCCTCTTATGTGCATGGAGCTGTGGGACGGCTGGTTCAATCGCTACGGGGAGAACGTCATCAGGCGCGATCCCGAGGATCTTGCCTCTTGCGTTCGCGAGGTGCTCGAGCTTGGAGGATCTTTAAACCTCTACATGTTTCATGGAGGCACCAACTTTGGATTTATGAACGGATGTTCTGCACGCCATACGCATGACCTGCACCAGGTGACATCATATGACTACGATGCTCCATTGGACGAACAGGGCAACCCGACCGAGAAATACTTCGCAATTCAAAGGACAGTTCACGAGCTGTATCCCGATATCGCGCAAAGCAAGCCGTTAACAAAAAAGGCGTTTTCCATGCCCGATATTTCGGTGAGTGAGCGCGTAAGTCTCTTTAATGTGCTCGATATTCTTTCGGAGCCGATTGAAGCCCAATATCCTATGCCCATGGAAGAGATGGGTCAGTCGTATGGATATACGTTATATACCACGACTGTCGAGCGTGACCGTGCAGATGAAGAGCGTATTCGGGTTATTGACGCCCGCGACCGCGCTCAGGTGTTTGTGAACGGTGACAAAGTGGCGACGCAGTATCAGGAGCACATCGGGGAAGATATTCACTGCGTTCTTCCCTGTGAACACAACCGTCTGGATGTTCTGACCGAGGATATGGGTCGCGTCAATTATGGTCACAAATTGCTCGCTGATACGCAACATAAGGGCATTAGGACAGGAGTTTGCGTTGATCTTCACTTTGTTACCGGTTGGGAGATGCGTTGTCTGCCACTCGATAACATCGATAATCTTGATTATTCCGCCGGCTGGGTAGAGGGGCAACCTTCCTTTTATCGCGCAAAGTTTGATATATCTGAGCCGGCTGATACCTTTATCGACACTACGGGTTTTGGAAAGGGTGTGGCATTCGTAAACGGAACGAATGTCGGACGTTTTTGGGATAAGGGTCCCATCATGACGCTCTATGTTCCGCACGGTTTATTACACCCTGGTACCAATGAACTCGTTATGTTCGAAACAGAGGGCTTGTATGATGCGAAAATCTCCCTTCGCTCTGAGCCCGTTATCCGTACACTTGAACAAGAAGGAGTTGAGTAGAAATGATTGTAGGCGCACGAATCGACTTTCGCTTGATTCACGGACAGGTAGCAAACCTCTGGTCTAACGCCCGTCAGGTAAGCCGCTTCATGGTAGTTGACGACGAGGTATCGCAAGATGCTACCCAAAAGCAGGTTCTTCGCATGGCTTGCCCGGCAACTGTGAAGTTGTCCGTGCTTCCTGTCGACAAGGCCGCTGCCAACATCACTGCTGGCAAATATGATGCGCAACGTCTCTTCATTGTTGCGAAAAAGCCTGAGGTCTACGTTCGACTTTTGGAACAAGGTGTTAAGCTTGAGCAGCTCATCGTCGGTAATATGACGACAATGGAGCCGGTCAAGAAGCTGAATCGCAACATTAGCTGCGACCAGGGGGACCTTGACGCATTTGCCAAACTCAAGGCCGATAATCTTCCTATTGTCATTCAGCTGACGCCGCAGGATAACCCAGAGGCTCTCACGCTCTAGTCGAATTAACGCTAGGCCGTGAAGGGGGATGCACGGTTTATATAAGCGTATTGGTATTGTAGAAACTGTTACACCTTAAATAAGGAGTTTACCATGATTGCTTGGTGGCAGATTCTTCTGTTAACCCTGTATGCGGGTTATCAGATTATGGATGAGCTGAACTGGTACACCTGTGCCGGCTCAGCCGTCTTCTCCGGTATGATTACCGGTTTGATTATGGGCGACCTGCAGACTGGCCTGTTTATCGGCGGCAGCATGCAGCTCACCGTCCTGGGCGTTGGTACCTTTGGCGGCGCCTCTCGTATCGATGCCAACTCCGGCACTCTGGTCGCCACTGCCTTTGCCGTGGGTGCGGGCATGAATCCCGAGACGGCTCTTGCCGCCATCGGCGTACCTGTCGCTGCCATTCTCGTTTACACCGATATCGCCGGCCGTTTCGCCAACACGTTCTTCGGTCACATGTGCGATGCCGATATCGAGAAGATGAACTGGGGCGCCTACAACGTACACTACTTGCTCGGTGCCGTTTCCTGGATGTTGTCCCGCATGATTCCGGTCTTCCTGGCTCTCGCATTTGGCCAGGGCGTGGTCGAGGGCATCACCACCGCCCTTAACGGCGACTGGAAGTGGCTGGGTGACGGTCTGTCTGTTGCTGGCGGTGCCTTGCCCGCCGTTGGCTTCGCCATCCTGCTCCGTTACCTGCCGGTCAAAAAGCACGTCGCCTACCTGCTGCTCGGCTTTGTAGTCGCCGCCCTGTTTGGTACGGCCTTCACGAGCATCATGAACCTCAACGCCAACATCGTCGCTGTGAACGGTGCGCTTGGTAAGGGCGCCGTGGATATGGTCGGTATGTTCAATAACATGTCGATGCTGGCGATCGCTATTATTGGCTTTGCTCTGTCTTTGCTGTACTACAAGAACAACCAGCGTCCCGTCGCTGCTGCTGGCGCTGCGGAGGGAGACGACGACGATGAGCTCTAATGAGAAACTCGCCAATGGCACCACTGGCTACAAGATTACCAAGGACGACCTTGCGCAGATCAACCGTCGTAACCTGTTTGGTTTCCAGGATGGTTGGAACTACGAGCGCATGCAGCACTCTGGTTATCTCTGGATTATCCTGCCCACGCTGCGCAAGCTGTACGGTGACGGCACGCCGGAGCTAAAGGAAGCCTGCCGCGCCCAGTGCGCACCGTTCTTCAACACCTCAAACTTCCTCAACACGATCATCACCGGTATCGATTTGGCGATCGAGGAAGAGGAGGGCATTGAGGGCCTCGAGGCTGTTGCCGGTCTCAAGACTGGTCTCATGGGACCGCTGGCTTCCATCGGCGATTCCATCTTCGGTTCGCTGCTCCCGACCATTTTCGGCGCTCTGGCTGCCAATATGGCCATGAACGGCAACCCCTTGGGTATCTTCATCTGGGTCGTCGTGAACATCCTTGTTGACTGGTTCCGCTGCAAGCAGACCCACATGGCCTATGAGCAGGGTATGAAGCTCGTCACCACCATGAGCGATCGCCTGAATGCGTTGACCGACGCGGCCTCCGTAATGGGTGTCTTTATGGTCGGTGCTCTGGTCGCAACCAATGTCGGTATCGTTATTGCGGCGAAGCCTGTTATCGGCGGCGTTACCGTTGACTTGCAGAACATCTGCAATATGATTTGCCCCAAGCTGGTTCCTGCCGCACTCGTCGGCTTCGTATACTGGCTCCTCGGTAAGAAGGGCATGACCTCGACGAAGGCCATCTTTATCGTCTTGGTTCTGTCCATTGCCTTGGGTGCATTCGGTATCATTTGCAAGGGCTAAGTACCCCATATTGTCGCGACATTTGATCCTCAATTAAGATGTGGCGCACACCTCCAAGGCGACTTTATCGCCATATCCCCTGGAGTGTGCGCCTCTTTTGTTTTGTCGGACACCGCTTTTCATAGGCGGTTATGCAGTCATCGTGTTCGATTAATTCATTAAGGCTGCCTTGAAGGGAATATAGTGCAATGCCATTTTGGATTGTCCTGTTCATTTGTGTTGTCGTGGCTTATTTCGCTGTGACCGAAGGAGCGAAAAAATACTTCGATATGAAATTGCAGGTATTGTTTAACTTGGGCTTATACCAAGATTGCATAGACCTGCTCGATCGCAAACTAGCGCGTATAGTAATGTCTACGTATAAGCAGTATTACCTTCGTTTCACTATCTACGAAGCTGCTGATATGGACGCATATGCAGATCGAATGCTTGACCACTTGCTGGAGATGTCGTGCAGCGATAAGCAACGTCGACAGCTTGCGGTTCGCGCCTTTAATTTCTATATCAAGACGGGTGACCGGAAGCGGGCGGCGTCCATGTTGGAAGAGATGCGCCCCATCGTGTCGAAGGGCATTTTGGCGGACAGTCAATTAACCTACGACATAGTCTTTTGCCGTCGGCATGATAAGATCGATGAGATGGAAGCTATGCTGGATACGAACGACCTTGGGTTACGCGGAAAGCTCTATCTGCTGCTTTCATATCAATATGAGAGCAGCGGGAACAAGGGCGAAGCACGTAGATATCGCAACCTTGAAAAGCAGCTTAGAGACACTCACAGACCTCCCACGATAAAACAAAATACTCACTAAACTTTAATGATGCAGTGGTCGTAAGAGCCCTTTTGAGGGGTTCTATGGCTAGAGAAAGCGAACGGTAGAAAGGTAGATAGAATGATTGGATTTGTACTAACTGGTCACGGTCAGTTTGCACCTGGTTTGAAAAGCGCTGTGGATATGGTCGCCGGCGAACAGCCTAATTTTGAGGTAGTTCCTTTTGCGGGCTCGGAGGCGGTTACTTTTGGTGATGATTTGCGAACCTGCATTGCCAAGATGCGTCAAGCTTGTGATGGCGTATTGGTGTTTGTTGATTTGCTTGGCGGTACTCCGTTCAATCAAGCTATCCCAATGACGACTGAGCTCGATAACGTGACCGTTGTCACCGGAACAAATCTACCTATGTTGGTAGAGCTCGTTATGACGCGTGCGTTTGGAGACCCAACGCTTGATGAACTTGCCGAACGCGCACGGGTCGTTGGTCGTGAGGGAGTCGATCTCAAGAAACTCGAGAGTGCTGACATTGATGAAGACGATGAGATGTAGTGTCGCTATTAGCCCATTTATGGGACATGTTGGTGCGTTACCTGAAGGCTGAAGTATTGGTCAATTGCTCATTACGTGGAGAATATCATGACGTGCACGAGGCACAGACAACCGCTATATGACCAGCTCGTAGATATTCTGATTGAAAAAATTGATCATGAATATCAGCCAGGTGATTTGATTCCGTCCGAACGTGAGCTTGCCGAACGTTTCGGGCTTTCGCGGTCGACTGTCCGGCTTGCAATTCAGGAACTTGAGTATCTTGGTCGGATTGTGCGAAAACAAGGTCGCGGTACGTTTGTTGCCGATCGACTAGCTCAAGCAACAAATCTTACCCAATCGTACAGTTTTACTGAACAGATGAAAGCGATGGGCCGGCTGCCAGAAACAACCATCTTAGAGTTCTGTGAAATGGAACCAGATAAAACGCTCTCGATGCAAATGGGGATTCATTTGGGTGAAAAGGTATTAAAACTCAAACGTTTACGAATGGCAGATGGTATACCTATGATGGTTGAGCGTAGCTATCTTCCAGCTAGGCTCTTTATTTCACTCAAGCGTCCTCTACTCGAACAAAAGCCCCTTTACGATGTTATTGAGCAGGATTATCAGCAGAAAATTCGAGTGGCGGATGAGGAGTTCTCTGCGGGTATAGCACGTCCATGTGACGCTCGGCTTCTAGGTATTGGTGAGGGTGCGCCAGTTCTGGACATAGTCCGAACTACTCACAACACCCAAAATGATGTTGTCGAGTTCACGCTTTCGGTGGCTCGTGCCGACAAGTTCAAGTACAGAATCTCTCACTATCGAGATACTTTGTGATCGGATACGAGTGCTAACGAAAGAAAAACAGCCTATGACTACTACTCGATTTGACTTTTCAGGTTGAGTCTTTGTATATCAGGCAATTTAGTAAAGAAAGAGGTATTAGAAATGTTCGAGAAGAGTGTCGAGGAGCTCACCGAGCTCGGCGCCCAGATCACCACGGCCGAGATTGCTCAGCAGCCCGAGCTTTGGCGTGATACGCTCAACATCTATCGCGAGAACAAGGAGGCCATCGAGGCCTTCCTGGCCGAGGCTCGCGCTATGGGCGAGGGTCGTCTGTCCGTTGTCTTCACCGGTGCCGGTACGTCCGACTACGTTGGCGATACCTGCGCCCCGTACCTGCGTCACGCTGGCAACACTGATCTCTACGACTTTAAGCCCATCGCCACGACCGACATCGTGAGCGCCCCGCGCGACTTCCTGCGCGCCGAGGATCCCACGCTCGTGGTTTCCTTTGCCCGTTCTGGCAACAGCCCCGAGAGCCTTGCCGCCGTTGCCGTTGCCAAGGAGCTCGTCCACAACGTCAAGTTCCTCAACATCACCTGCGCTCCCGAGGGCAAGCTCGCCGTCGAGTCTGCCGATGATCCCAATGCGCTGACGCTGCTCATTCCGCGCGCCAACGACAAGGGCTTCGCCATGACTGGCTCTTATTCCTGCATGACCCTGCTCTCCACCCTTATTTTCGACACTGCCTCTGACGAGCAGAAGGCCGAGTGGGTCGAGACGATTGCCAAGATGGGCGAGGAGGTCATCTCTCGTGAGTCTGAGATCGCCGATTACCTGGCTGGCGACTTCAGCCGCGTGACCTACTTGGGTTCTGGCTCCTTTGGTGGCCTTGCCCAGGAGAGCCAGCTCAAGATCCTCGAGCTCGCTCACGGTCTGGTCGCTACTTCCTACGACACCTCCATGGGCTATCGTCACGGACCCAAGTCCTTCGTCGACGATAAGACGCTCGTCTTCGTGTTCGTCAACAACGACGCCTACACCCGTCAGTACGACATCGACATCCTCAACGAGATCGGTGGCGACGAAATCGCTCAGCACACCATCGCCGTTCAGCAGGAAGGTGCTACCGTCTATGAGGGTGAGTCCTTCACCTTTAAGGGCTACGAAGCGCTTCCCGAGGGCTACCTCGCTCTGCCGTTCGTGATGTTTGCCCAGGCCATCAGCCTGCTCAACTCCGTGCGCGTGGGCAACACGCCCGATACGCCGAGCCCCACCGGCACGGTCAACCGCGTGGTCAAGGGCGTGACGATTCACCCCTTCACCGCTTAATCGCGTCCCTCTGTAAGGGCGCCCGTCCGCTCATAACGGCGGGCGGGCGCTTTTTGTTTTACCTGAGCTGGGTATAGCATCACCACAGTCAACTGCTTTAGAAGCAAGGAGTGCATATGAGCACGTACGCAATTAAGGCTGACAAGTTCTTCTTGCCGGCAGGCCCGCAACTGGGCGGCTATCTTATGGTCGAGGATGGCGTCTTTAGCGCCTGGCAGGCCGACGAGCCCTCTTGCGAGATTAAGGACTACACGGGGTCGTGGATCGCACCGGGTATGGTCGATACTCACATCCATGGCTTCTACAACCACTCAACTACCGATAATGATCCCGAGGGCATCGATATCAGCTCGACCGAGCTCGCCCGTCGCGGTACCACCAGCTGGCTGCCCACGACGTTTACCGATGACGTCGAGCAGATCAAGGACGCCTGCGCCGCCATCGCTCAGGCGGACGAGGGTCGCGGCCCCGACTTCTGCGGTGCCCGCATTCAGGGCATCTACCTGGAGGGCCCCTTCTTTACCATGAAGCACGTGGGCGCGCAGAACCCCGCTTACCTCATCGATCCCTCCGAGGAGATCTTTGATCAGTGGCAGGAGGCTGCGGGTGGTCGCATCGTCAAGAGCGCCATGGCGGCCGAGCGCGACGGTGCCGCTGCTTATGCGGCTGCTCTGAACGCCAAGGGTGTGGTGACCAGCATCGGTCACTCCGACGCCACCTACGATGAGTGCATCGCTGCCATCAACGCCGGTGCCAGCTGCTTTACGCATACCTATAACGGCCAGCGCGGGCTGCATCACCGTGAGCCCGGTGTCGTGGGCGCTGCCATGTCCACGCCCGAGACCTACGCCGAGATCATCTGTGACGGCAAGCACGTTAACCCTGCTGCCATCAAGGCGCTGCTGCAGGCCAAGGGCTGGCAGCACACGGTGCTCATTACCGACTGCCTGGGTTGCGGCGGCATGCCCGAGGGCAGCTACACCAGTGGTGGTATGGACGTCATCATGAAGGACAACCTGTGCTGGCTCGCCGACGGCAAGAGCATTGCCGGCTCGGTGCTCACGCTTGCCCAGGGCGTCAAGAACATCGTCGACTGGGGCATCGCCAGCGCCGATATCGCCATTCGCATGGCAACCGAGGTGCCGGCACGCTCCGCGCACATCGAGGGTAAGTGCGGCAGCATCATGCCGGGTCGCGACGCCGACTTTGTCGTGTTCGACCATGATCTCACCCTCGTCGAGACGTATGTTGGCGGCCAGAGCGTCGGCAACGCCTTTACCGAGTAACGATAGAAAAAGACGGCGGGCCCGAATCTGCTCGGACTCGCCGTATGGGTTAAACGCTCAAAAGCACCTTCACAGTTACAGTTTGTTGGCGATCTTCTTTGCCGTGCGCTTAACGCCGGCCACCAGACCTCCTGCAGGATGCTCCTTCTCGTATGCTAGGCGCTTCTCACGCTTGGCGTACTCTTCGACGATGATGTCGCCATACTCGTCTTCGATCTTGTCGAAGAAGTCGACGGCGCCCTTAATTTCCTCAGCGGTTGGGTGTCCCTTTTGGACACCGCCGGTGAGTTTGAACGGCCCCCACGTATCAAAGCCGGGGCAGCCGTAGACACCCATAAAGATGGCCTGCCTCATGCGGCAGATGCCATCGATATCCTTGCCGTACCACTTGTTTTTGCCGCCATAGGTCATAAGACCAAACACCTTGTCCTGCGGTTGCAGCACGTTAGTGAGCACGCGTGCCATATCTTTGTCGATCTCGGAGTAATAGATGCCCGTGGCGACACCGATCAGATGATATTCGTGCAGGTTGGGATACTCGTTTTTGCCGAGCGCCTTGACGTCGAGGGTATCGATCTCGGGGTGTGCCTCAACGATGGCGTCCACGAGCTTTTTCGTATTGCCGTGATGGCGCGAGGCGTAGAGGATGATGGTTCGCATAAGAAGGCCTTTCAGCTGTAATTGCATCAATGTCTGTATGGTACCCCGTTGCATGGCTGGGATACCGGACGCATCGATGAACGTGCGGGTTTGTCCTTTGGTCAGGGCCGAGACGGGTTCTTGCGAGCAAAAAAAGCAGTTGTTCGAAAGGATGGGCAATGGAATACGCTCTCTCCAACGATTCGATTTCTATCAAGGTTTCCACGGCCGGCGGCTCGTTTACCTCGATTGAGGCTGACGGACGCGAGTACTTGTGGCAGGGCGATCCCGCCGTGTGGTCCGGCCAAGCACCGATTTGCTTCCCGATTTGCGGAGGCTTGCGCGACAACAATGCCATGACGTTTGCCGGGCATCATGTAAAGCTCGCTCGCCACGGGTTTGCGCGCAAACAGGAGTGGAAGCTGCTGAGCCAGAGCGAGAACGAGCTGGCGATGTGCCTGGCTTCGGAGGATAACGCCGCGCTGCTGAGCGATTATCCGTACCCGTTTAAGCTTGTCGCTCGTTATACGCTCGAGGACGCCGCCGTGCGCGTCTCCTACGAGGTGACCAACGAGGGCACCGAGGACATGCCGTTCTTTATTGGCGGTCATCCCGGCTTTAGGTGCCCGCTCGATGAGGGCGAGGCCTATACGGACTACGAGCTGCGCTTTGAGAAGGACGAGGCCGCGAAGCTTTGCACCGCCGTTCCCTCGACAGGTTTGATCGACGTGGACAACCGCTCCAAGAACCCCATGGTGGGAAAGACGCTGCCGCTGTCGCATGACCTCTTCGATTTTGCGGAGACCATCTTTGACGTGCTCGAGAGCCGTCAGGTCACGCTTTCCAAGAAGGGCGAGGACAAGGGCGTCCGCCTGAGCTTTGAGGGCTTCCCGTATCTCATCGTGTGGAGCAAGCCCGAGGGCGATTTTGTGGCTGTTGAGCCTTGGGGCGGCCTTTCGACCTGCTCTGATGAGGATGACGTGCTTGAACACAAGCGCGGCTGCCTTGTCGCCAAGCCCAAGGAGACCGTCGTCCGTTCGTTTACGATTGAGATTCTGTAATTCCGTTTTGTTGACTCGTATCGCGAGGCATAAGGAGCCTGCGAGATAAGGAGCTAAAAATGATCCTCACCGTTACGATGAACCCGTCCGTCGATACGCGCTATCAGCTCGATGAGCTCGTCATCGATGACGTCAACCGCGTAACGCCCGAAAAGACTGCTGGCGGCAAGGGCCTCAACGTGGCCCGTGTCCTGGGCCAGCTGGGTGATGACGTTGTTGCTACCGGTCTGCTTGGCGGTCACATGGGTGCCTATATGGCAGAGCTCATGGATGCCAACGGCATCAACAACGATTTTGTACCCATCAAGGGCGAGACCCGTATTTGCCTCAATATCCTCCACGCTGGCAACCAGACCGAGCTGCTCGAGAGCGGCCCGACGATTGTTCCCGAGGAGCTCGATGCCTTTACCGCCAAGTTCACCGAGCTTGCGGGCAAGGCCGACGTCGTCACTATCTCGGGCTCGCTGCCCCGCGGCGTCGAGGCGGACTACTATGCCAAGATTACCGGCATTGCCGAGAACGCCGGCGCCAAGGTGCTGCTCGATACCTCGGGTGCCTCGCTCGAGGCCGCCCTTAAGTCCGAGGTCAAGCCCGAGCTGGTTAAGCCTAACCTGACCGAGATCAACGGTCTTCTGGGCACGAGCTTTACCACCGACGATGTGGACGAGCTCCGCGCCGCGCTTGCCTCCGACGCCCGCTTCTCCGATATCCCCTGGGTCGTCGTGTCCATGGGCGCTGCCGGCTCCGTGGGCTTCCACAACGGTCGTGCGTTCCGCGCCAAGACGCCCGATATCCCGACTGTTAACGCCACGGGTTCCGGTGACTCCACCATTGCCGGCTTCGCACACGCCATCGCTGCCGGCGCGGACGACGAGACGGTGCTGCGTACCGCCAACACCTGCGGCAAGCTCAATGCCATGGATCCGATGACCGGCCATCTGGTCATGGACCGTTGGGACGAGGTCTACAACGGTGTTGTCGTAACCGAGCTGTAAGAGTTTGGGTTGCGCCTCGGTATTGCTCGCTCCTTGTTTGTCCGTGTGGACGACAAGTGCGGTAGCATTATGCCGGGGCGCGACGCCGACTTTGTCGTGTTCAATCCCGACCTTACCCTGGTCGAGACGTATGTGAGCGGCAATAGCGTCGGTAACGCGTTTACCGCGTAGCTGCCAAAGAGACGATCCGAGAGGGGATTTAGATGATTTACGGTGCACTGGGCGATATCGAGGAATACCGCGGGATGCTCAAGGGTCTCGACGTGCTGATCGATTGGCTCGAGGAGAACGACCCGGCGGAGCTCGAGGTCGGCAGCCATCCGATTCTGGGCGACAAGGTCTTTGCGAACGTCATGGCTCCCACGACGCGTCCCGAGGCCGACGCTCACTATGAGACGCATCAGCGCTATCACGATGTGCAGATTGACGTTGAGGGTCGCGAGGCCTTTAAGGTCGCCACGGGTAGCCTGACGCTGGTCCAGGAGTTTGACGATAAGGACGACTACGATCTGGTCGATTCCGACGCCTCGATCGCCGGCGATCTGGCCGACGACAAGTTTGCGCTGTTTGTTGCCGGCGAGCCTCACATGCCCACGCTCGAGTTTCCGGGTGATGGCGCGCAGCCGGTCAAGAAGATCTGCTTTAAGTTGCTTGCAGATGCTTACTGGGAGGAGTAACGAACTGCTCGGCTGAGCTGTTCGTGTTGGTGCGATTTCCTTGATGAGGTCGCGCTTGAGCCCCGTTGATCGTGGTTTCCCGTTTGGGAGGCCGCGGTCGGCGGGGCTTTGTTGTTGAGTAGG
Source organism: uncultured Collinsella sp. (assembly GCA_958407995.1). Lineage (GTDB taxonomy): Bacteria > Actinomycetota > Coriobacteriia > Coriobacteriales > Coriobacteriaceae > Collinsella. Next base: position 36,465 of record CATYJU010000001.1, on the reverse strand, counting down.
GGTTGCCGGCGACGTGGCGCTTGGATTGGCGGGCGTGCGTGAAAATCGGCAACAAAAAAGCCGCCCGAAGGCGGCTATCTTGTGCAATGGAGCCAGCGACCGGGCTCGAACCGGTGACCCCCGCTTTACGAGAGCGGTGCTCTACCAACTGAGCTACGCTGGCGGCCATGTGGTGACGCAACTGAGGCGTCAACGGCTGTCTATGATACGGGACATCGCACATCTGCGCAAGGGTTCTGACGGCTTTTCTCACTTTAAATGCACTAATATTGGAGACGTGATGTCCCGCTCGTATGGGTCTCAAACAGAATGGGGCAGCCATGGCTCAACCCAAGATTCTTCTCACGCGTATCGATGACCGTTTCATTTACGGGCAAGGCGTTGAGCTGTGGAACGAAGCCGTGGGTTCCAACCTTGTTTTAATCGTCAACGATGAGATCGCGGCGGATTCGCGCCAATGGGCACCCATGAGGGTGGCGGCGCCGGAAGGCGTTTGGACGCGGTTTTTCTCGGTGCAAAGGACCATCGACATCATTCATACCGCAACGCCGCGCCAGTTGATTCTGATCATGGTGGCCTCACCCGCCGATGCGCTCGCGCTGGTTAAGGGCGGCGTGCCAATCACCAAGATCAGCATTGGCCATATGCGGGCGGGTGAGGGCAAGCGCTCCGCAACTCCTGCCGTTGCCGTAGACAATACGGACATCGCCGCCTTCAAAGAGCTGCAAGAACTCGGCATAGAGCTAGAAATCCGCTATCTCCCCAGTTCCAATCCCGACCCCATCCAACTAGTCATTTAAGAACGTCCCCAATGACTAGGTAGCAAAGCGCCCGTCGGCGGTGGTGCCGGCGGGCGCTGCTGTGCGATATGTTGCGTTGTGGGCTTAGTGCCTCATAAAGTGATATTCGATCACATTGCTGTAGGGATGACCCGGGCCCAAAATGCCCTGCGGGAACAGCGTGTGGTGCGGGGCATCGGGATACATCTCAGCCTCGAGGGCAAAGCCAGCGCCCCAGCCATAGTTGGCGTCGTCCTTGGCGTGCTCATCGCCCAGCCAGTTGCCGGTGTAGAGCTGTACGCCCGGGGCGGTGGTGTAGTAGTCCATCTCGCGACCGGTCCACATCTCCTCGACGTGCAGGGCGCGGCGTAGGTTGCGACCGTATTGGTAGCCGCCGATGCACAGGCAATGGTCGTAGCCGCGGGCCTGCTTAATTTGCGGGTCATCGGCCTCCATGCCGGGTGCGACGGGGCGCAGCTCGCGGAAGTCAAACGGCGTGCCCTCGACCGGAGCGATTTCGCCGGTGGGGATATTCTGCTCGTTAATGGGCAGGTAGTGGGCGGCGTTGGCGACAAAGAAATGTTCGCAGTCCATGCCGGCGTTATGGCCGGCAAGGTTAAAGTACGTGTGGTTGGTCATGGACACGTAGGTGGCACGGTCGCTCTCGCAACCATACTCGATACGGAAGACACCGGTGCGTGTAACGGTAAACACGGCCGTAAAGGTGCGGTTGCCGGGCAGGCCCAGCTCACCATCCTCAAGCGAGGTGGTCATGCGCACGGCGTTATGGACCTCGTCGAGCTCAACATCCCACACGCGTTTATGCAGGCCGTGCTCAAGATCGCTGTGTAGGTTGTTGGCGCCCTCGTTGGCGGGCATATGCCAGTCCGTGCCGTCGATGGTGATCGTGGCGCCCGCGGTGCGGTTTGCCACGGGGCCGATGGTCGCGCCAAAGCAGGCGGGGTTGTCAAAGTAATCCTCGAGCTTATCGAAGCCCAGCACCACATCGCGCACGTTGCCGGGAATGTCGGGCACATCGATACCCAGCACGGTGGCGCCATAGTCCATAATGCGAACGCAGATCTCGGGCCCGTTGAGGGTGTAACGATGAACGGAGGTGCCGCACGGCGCGGTGCCGAAAAGCTCGGAAGTGATCATTTGGTTCCTAACATCGAGGTATTTCGGACAAACTGTAGCGCGAACAGGCGAGATTATCACTACACCCCACTAAAGCAGGGGGTATTTTTCTCAAAAAAGTGATGATTGGAGCTGTGCGGGTGTTCATTTTTGACGCGCACGAGTCTGATACAATTTGTTCGTTACTGTTTGAATGATATGCGCGCAAAGAACGGCGAGGATTCATCGTGATTAAGGCAGAGCGACAGGATAAGGTTCGTCAGCTGCTCGAAGAGCAGGGCACGGTTTCAGTCAAGGAGATTTCGGATGCGCTGGGCGTTTCGGATATGACGATTCGCCGCGACCTCGAAGAACTTGCGAGCCTGGGCGAGATCGAGCGCGTGCACGGTGGCGCCCGTAGCGCACAGGGACGTCCCCATGCTATGTTGCGCCATGAGTATTCGCACAGCGAAAAGCGCACTAAGCATGCCGAGGAAAAGCTGCAGATTGCGCGCCGTGCTGTGGAGCTTATCGAGGAGGGCTCGACCATCTTTTTGGGTACGGGCACTACGGTGGAACAGATGGCCTCGATGCTGCCGGCGTGTCGCCTGCGCATTGTGACCAACTCGCTTTCGGTGTTTAACCTGCTCGAGGCGCGCGAAGACTGCGACCTGTGCCTCGTGGGCGGTATGTACCGTCGCCGCACCGCCGCTTTTGTGGGGCCAACGGCCGAGGATACCCTGCGTGCGTTGGGCATCGACGCGGCGTTTATCGGCGCCAACGGCATTCTGGATGGCGACGTATCTACGTCCAACATGGACGAGGGCCGCATCCAGCAGCTCGCCTTCAGCAAGGCGGATTCGCGCTATCTGATCGCCGATTCCAGTAAGATCGGCAAGCGCGACTTCTACACGTTCTGCCGCCTGGACAATTTGGACGCCGTGGTGTGCGAGCCGGATATTGCAGATGAGGATCGCGCCGCCATCGAGGAGCACACGCGGGTCATCTGCTAACTAGCGAAGCAGGCGATATTTCTGCCCCCTGCCGGTGCCTTCAACTGTCGCCAGGCCTGTCTCAACGAGTTTTTTGAGGATGCGGAGTAGCTTCGAACGACTAAAGGTGACTTTAGCCGCAAGCTCGCTTGTCGATTGAGGGTGTACTCCACTCAGCAGTCCGAATACGGTAAGTTCGTCGCCTTCGAGCCCGGGGTTATCCATGAGTAGGGGAAGCGTGACCACAATAGCGTTATCCGATACTTGAAAACGAGGCTTTTTGATGCTGTCTTTATAGGTGTCTCGAATTCGCATAATGCCCGTTCCGAATGCTTCGATAAGGCCTAGGCGCAAAAAGACTTCGGCAAGAATACGATTGCGTCTGACGGATAGCATGTCGGACAGATATTCATCGACGGTCATACTTGCTGGTAAGCCGCCAGGTGAAGCGACCTCCACGCGGTCGTCGAACATCGAGATGCGAATGTGCGCGGGTACATCCCAAGTCCTGTGAACGACTGCATTGGTAATGGCCTCGCGGAATGCTTCGAGCGGAATGAGCTCCTTGCGGATCCGCTCCATTCCCTTGATCTCTTCGTAACAGTACTGAGTTTCAAATAGTTCAAGAGCGCCGTCAATCTCCGTTAAAACCGATGCATGCGCAAGAGTCTTGCGCTGCTTAATGAGGTTGATAGTTTCACCAAACACTGCGATGTCGATACCCGGGAAGCCATTCTCGTCCGCGAGCAGTTCTGCCGCGTTGTTGTAGGTTCCGGTTTCATCGAGCAGGCCAAGGGTTTTGAGGGTATCGGTTGTGAATGACTGAAGCGAAAGTTTTGCTGTTAGGCGATTCTCTAAAACGGTAAAAGATAAATCTTGTTTGTTTGCCGGGAGCTGCTCAAAGGAGAGATTTTGACCCTCGAGCACAAGACGCGAAAGGCCTAGGGTATCAACTGGTATGGTCGCGGTGTCATTGCGCTTGTATGCCTTCGAGCGGTATAGGTAAGGCTTCGATCTGCCGGGAAAGACCGTAAGCTCCACGGTTGCATCGGGCTCGTTGATTTTTAGGGAGTAATCAGGCTGGGGGATGATCGAATCGTTAATCTTGTTTTCGATATCCAGGCAGGTCTGCTTGGGATCATCGAGGCCAACGGCTTCTCCGTCGTCGTTAACTCCAAACAGGACACGCCCGCCCGTACTATTTGCATAAGCGGAGACAGTTTTAAGGAACGAATTGGTGACGCATTCCTTGAATTCAAGATCTTTGGATTCTTGCATCGTGTTGCTCCGTTTCGCTTCAATTTGACGTGAAAAATGACACGTAAAATTTTACACGTCATTTTGCGCGTCAATAATATGACACGTAAAAATTTGCGTGTCATTTTGCGTGTCAACGTGACGTGAAATGACACGCAAATGTGCGCAGGCGAGGCGTCCTGCTTAAAACCTAGACCAGGCGGGCGTAGTCCTGTGACTGGTGGTAAACGTGGGCGATGTAGATTGTTTCGCGCTCAAACTTGTAAAGACACACGTAGTTGTTGACGGGGAACGATCGGTAATTGCGTGCCGCCAACTCTCGTATGTGTGAGAGGGGCCGTAGGAGCGGCTGCTCGCGAAGCAGATCAAGCTGATATTCAAACTCAGCGACGAAATTGCCCGCTGCGCGTGGATTCTTGAGGATTTGGGCAAGGTATCCGACGATACTCTCGTACTCATACCGCGCACTTTTGAGTATTACGACGTTATAAGTCATATTTGTCTCGGATCGAGGTCGCGAAGGAGTCGTAGTCGCTGTAGTCGCCTTGTGAAATCTCGTCTTCTGCCAACATCATGCGAGATAACAGCTTGGCTTTGGCGATTTCGTCTTGCATGAGGCGATACTGGTCGCTGCTGATGCAGTGCATGGCTTCGTAGCCGTTTTTGGTAACGGTAACATCGCGCTCAGACTCAACAAGCGCGGTAAATGCAGCAGTGTCCTTCATATCTCGGACGGGCACACAAGCGGACATTGGTACCTCCTTTGCGTTGGGACACAATTGTACCACGATGTATCAAAACGTCAGTAAAGTTGAATTGTCTCGATCTGTAACAGTTAGACGACTAGAAGCTGGCTAGGTGTTACAGATTGAGATTTTGTTGGAACGGTCCTCGGGTTTGTCTCGATCTGTAACAACTAGGACCGAAAATCTCGGCAAGATGTTACAGATCGAGATAAACGAGCCGCTCATGCCGCGCCAAAAACAAAAAGGCCGCATGCGAGCCCGTGGGGGATTCGCATGCGGCCGACAAGGGGTATGTGGCTGAAACTAGGCCATAAGGAGGCCGGTCTCCGCGACGTTCTTGTACCAGTACGCGCTCGCCTTGGGATAGCGCTTCTGGGTCTCGAAGTCGATGTAGAACAGGCCGTAACGCTTGTTATAGCCGTTGGTCCAGGAGAACTGGTCCTGCAGCGACCACACAAAGTAGCCGTCGACGTTTACGCCGCCGTCGATCGCCTTGAGGATCCACGCGAGATGCTGGCACATGTAGTCGATGCGAGGGGCGTCGTCGATAAAGCCGTCCTCAAAGTCGTCCTTATAGCCCATGCCGTTCTCGGTGATGTAGATCTTCTTGTAGTTGGGGTAATCGTTCTTAATGCGGAGCAGCAGGTCGTAGAGGCCCTCGGGATAGATAATCCAGTCCCAATCGGTGGTGGGTACGCCTTCGCGCACGCATGACTCGCCCACGCCCTTGAGGAACCAGCGCGAGGAGCCCTTGTCGCCGGTGCCATTGTGGTTGATGTCGTTTTCGCCCTCGGCGGCACGCAGGAACTGGCACTTGTAGGTGTTGACGCCCAGGCAGTCGTTGTAGGGGAGCGCGGCGGTCAGCGCGGCGATGTCCTCGTCGCGGACGTCGAGCTCGCCGCCGGCGATATGGGCCAGCTTGGTCGCAGCCTCCATGGTGTCGGCTGCATAGTGGCCGCGGAAGGTGGCGTCGAGCACCCAACGGTTGTTGATGACGTCGGCCATGCGAGCTGCCTCGCAGTCGGCGGCGTTGTTGGGGTCGAGGGGATACTTGGGCTCCAGGTTCTGGACAATGCCGATCTCGCCCTCAAAGCCGCCCTCGTGGAAGGCGACGACAGCCTTGGCGTGGGCCACCATCATGTTGTGCATGAGCTGGAAGGCCTTGTCCAGGCGATACTTCTCGCCGTGCGGCCAGTTGCCGACGATAAAGCTGCCCTCGGCGGTCGCGGGAATCTCGTTAAAGGTAAACCAGTGCTTGACCTCGGTGAACTCGGCAAAGCAGAACTTGGCGTACTCGACGAAGGCATCGATGGTCGTGCGCGTCAAGAAGCCCTCGCCGCCGTCCTGGTAGAAGGCCTCGGGCGTATCGAAGTGATCGAGCGTGACATAGGGGATAACGCCAGCTTTGTTGCAGGTGGCAAAAAGCTCGTGATAGAAGGCGACGCCCTCGGGGTTAATCTCGCCGGTGCCGTTGGGGAAGATACGGCTCCAAGCGATGGAGACGCGAATACCGTTAATGCCGAAGCGCTGGCACAGGTCGATATCGACCGGATACTTGTTGTAGAAATCGCTTGCGGGATCGGGGGAGAAGCGACCCTGAGCAGCCAGGAAATCGTCCCAGGGCACTTTGCCCTTGCCGTGCGTACGGGTCTCGCCCTCAACCTGGTAAGCAGCGGTGGCGCCGCCAAACACAAAGCCGTCGGGGAACTGCATGGGGTTGGTCATGAGTCATCCTTTCTGTGGGATACGAATAGGGAGAGGTGCCCGAACCGGGAATCCGGGCACCAACAGAGGGAGGAACTAGTCGAGGTTCTCGCGGAGCCACTTGATGGCGCCAGCGGGGTCGCGAGTAAGGTCGATATATTCCTTACCGCGGGGAGCGAGCAGCTTAATGCCCAGGCGATCGGTGTCGGCCTTCATGTCGTTGTAGTAGCTACGAACCTGCGGGGCGAGCACGATAACGTCGTACTGATCCATGATGGCAGTGTGCTGGCCATAGGCGCCTGCGGAGGAAGCGATGTTCTCTCCGGTCTGCGCAGCACCTTCCTTGATGGCGTTGGCGAGCATGGCAGAGGTGCCGGCGCCGGCGCACAGGACGAGGACCTTCAGGCCATCGACATCCTTCTTAGCGGATGCGTCGAAGGCGGGCTCGGGCTGATCGGCGACAGACTTGCTGTCGGCGGCAGCGGCGGTCGGCTCGACGGAAGCGGCGGTCTGCTCGACAGCGGGCGCAGAGGCGTTGGCGGCGACGGCAGCGACACTATCGGACTCGAGACCCAGCTCGGCGGCGCGCTCGGCCTCCTGGTCGCAGAGCAGCTTATCGTATGCCTTCAAGAACGGCAGGTAGATGATGGCGTCCAGCAAGATAATGATCGCGACAAACACCAGGGCGATAAGCTGGAAGTTCGTGGTGATGAAGATGCCGATGGGGGCAGGGGTGGCCCAAGGCACCACGAAGGAGAAGCCGTTCATGCCCACGTTATCGATAAAGAACTTGGCAACACTTACGTTGACGCAGCCGGCGGCAACAAAGGGGACGAGCATGTAGGGGTTAAGGATCATCGGCGCGCCAAAGAGCAGCGGTTCGTTGACGGCGAAGGCAACAGGAACAATCGAGGCCTTACCGACGGCTTTGAGCTGCTTGGACTTCATAAAGAGAATCAGCAGAAGCGGCACGATGAACGTAGCGCCAGTGCCGCCGAACTCACCCACGAGCGACATGTTAAAGGTGAGGGAGTGGGCGGGGTGGCCACCGGCCAGCAGAACCTGCAGGTTCTCGGCCTGGTTGGCAAGACGGATGGGGTCGATGCCCGGCTGGACAATCGAAGGGCCGTGGACGCCGATGAACCAGAAGAACGCGGTGGCTGCCTGGATAAGGATGAGGCCAGGATAGGTTTCTGCCGCAGTGAAGAGCGGGGAGAGCAGCTTGATGAGCAGCTCGGAGAACGGAACGCCCATGAGGTTGCGCACAACCACATCGATGATGCCGCAGATAATGACAGCGCCGCCAAAGGGGATAATGTCGCGGAAGTTCTGAGCGATGGCGCCCGGGACCTCCTTGGGCAGCTTAATGGTCAGATCGCGCGAGACGCAGAATTTGTAGACCCACACGGTGATGAACGCGGCGATATAGGCCGAGAACAGACCGCGCGTACCCATGCTGGTGCAGTCGAAGACCGAAAGCTCGGAGCCGTTGAACTTGGTGGTGAACTGCGTAACGGCGAGCAAAAGCATACTGCACTGGGCGGCCACCATGGTGGAGCCGTCGTTGAGCACCTTGCCGGCGGGCATGCGACGGTTCATGGAAGCCGTAAAGTTCTTGGCAGTGGTGCCGGCAACCATGATGCCCATGACGCCCATGGTGAAGTTGTACAGCTTGTTGCACCAGTCGATGAGCGGCTGGGGCAGCGTGATACCGACTACGCCGGGAAGGGTGGCAATGAGCAGAAAGATCGAAGAGGTGAGGACGATGGGCATGCACCCAAGGAATCCGTCCTTAATAGCCTGGAGGTAGATGTTCCTCGAGATCTTCTCAAAGAACGGCTGATGCTTTTCGAGCATCTTTACGATGGCGTCCATAGAGCTCCTTTGCTACTTGATGCGCGATGCATGTGGATGGAACTGGTCGTCGATGGATGGTCAGGACTGCCCGGAAACCTTCCTGCTCAAGGAAGGCATTGCGAAATGACAACGTTGTCATTTCGTTAATGACAACGTAAGACATTTTTGGAAGAGCAACAAGGATATACGGGTGAGCGGTCGATATTGTCCGGTAAACGGTTGATTTATCAGTCAGGCAGGTGGTGTATGCTAGAACGCAAAAAACAAGCGATAGAGAACCGAGTGGAGAAGTAGTGGCAACGATGGACAAGAAAAATGTCTCAATGAACGATGTGGCGATTGCCGCGGGTGTTTCTCTCAAGACGGTTTCGCGTGTGATTAACGAGCCCGGTAGCGTGCGAGAGTCGACACGCGATAAGGTCCATTCCGCAATGGAAGCGCTCGGGTTCCGGGCGAACTTTGCCGCGCGTTCGCTCAAGTTGGGCCGTTACGGGTGCATCGGCGTGGTGCTGTTCCACTTGTCGGGCGGTGCCGTGGACATGATTGACGGTATCGCAGATGCCGCCGAAGAACGCGGCTTTGCGCTCACGATGATCAAAAAGCGGGCGGGGGAGAAGATGACCCTTGCCGAAGCGGCGCGTAGGATGTCGCAGCTGCCTGTTGATGGCATGATCTTCAACCTGCGTCAGATGGTCGATGACTTTGATACTTTTGAGGCACCGAAAGACCTCAAGACGGTGATTATCACACCGATGGAACATCCTACCTGCTCCACCGTCAGTGACGATCAAGAGGGCGGCGCGCGCATGGCGTGCGAGTACTTCTTGAATCACGGGCACAAAAACGTGTACTTCGTCTCTGGTAAGAAAGAGTCGTTGTCGAGCCAGTGCCGTATGAAAGGTTGGCGTGCGGCACTCGAGGCGCGTGGCATTGAGCCGCCCGAGCCTCTGCAAGGCGATTGGAATGCGGATAGTGGCTATGCCGCGGGCCTTGTGCTTGCCGATAAACCCGATTGCACGGCGGTCCTCGCTGCTAACGACTGCATGGCAAACGGCGTGATGATGGCTCTACGTGACAAAGGGCTCAGTGTGCCCGACGACGTGTCCGTGATCGGCTTTGATGACGAGCTTTACAAGACGATTCCCAACTCGATTCTGACGTCGGTGAAGTTCCGTCACCGCGAGCTGGGCGTCCGTGCGCTTAACGAGGTCGTCGCAGGTCTGGAAGCCCCGAGCTCCAGAAGCCGTACGCTCGTCTCGGGCGTGTTGGTCGAACGTTCCAGCGTAAAGGACCTGCGGGCGTAGGGTTTTTCGGCCCGTTCGTCTCAATCTGTAACAGTTAGGACCGAAAAACTCAGCTAAATATTACAGATTGAGATATTTCTGCTCGGGCGTTCTGTTTGTCTCGATCTGTAACAGCTAGGATCCAAAAACTCGGCTAGATGTTACAGATTGAGATGAACAGGAGGGCGGGTGCGGTCTAAACAAAATGGCCCGCGCATCACGCATCGATGCACGGGCCATTTTTTGTCTGCGAGCGGCAGGTGGCGTCAGCGTCTTATGCCTTGAGGTTTTCCTCGATCCAGGCGACGGCACCCTTGGGATCCTTAGTGAGGTCGATGTACTGTTTGCCCTTGGGCGACAGCAGCGTGATGCCCAGGCGGTCGGTGTCGGCCTTCATCTCGTTGTAATAGGTGCGAACCTGCGGAGCCAGGACGATGACGTTGTACTGGTCCATGATGGCGTAGTGGCTGCCGTAGGCACCGGCGTTGGCGGTAATGTCGATGCCCAGCTCGTCGGCGCCTTCCTTAAGCGCGTTGGCGAGCAGTGCAGAGGTGCCGGCGCCAGCGCACAGAACCAGAACCCTCAGATCCTTGCCCTTAAGGGCGGACGGAGCTGCGGAGGCCTCGGTGGCAGAAGCGGTCTCGACAACAGGAGCCTCAACGGCGGGGGCGGCAGCGGTCTTGACGGCCTTGGTCTCCTCGGCCTCTTCTTCGGCCAGGGTCTCGGCCTCCTGCTTGCACAGGACGTTGTCGTAGGCCTTGCAGAACGGGTAGTAGATCAAGAAGTCAACGACCAGCAGGACGACAACCAGGACCAGAGAGATCGGCTGGAAGTTGGTGTCGATGAAGGTGCCGATCGGTCCGGGGAGTGCCCACGGCATGGCATAGATAAAGCCGTTCATGCCCAAAAAGTCGATGAAGAACTTACCAATGAGGACGTTGGCCACGGGGGCAAACAGGAACGGGATCAGGAAGTACGGGTTGAGGATGATGGGCGCGGCGAACAGCAGCGGCTCGTTGACGGCGAACATCACGGGCACGACAGAGGCTTTGCCGACGGCCTTGAGCTGCTTGGAGCGCATAAAGAGCAGGAAGATGATCGGGACAATGAACGTGGCGCCGGTGCCGCCGAGTTCGCCGATGTAGTTACCGAAGTTTTCGGTCAGGGCGAGGGCGGGGTGACCGCCGGCCTGCAGCGTGGCGAGGTTGGTGGTGATGTTGCCAAACAGCGCGGCGTTGAGGGCAGGCTTAACGACCGAGGGGCCGTGGATGCCCATGAACCAGAACAGCGGGATCATGAACCAGATGAGGGCGAGGCCGGCGTAGGAATCGGCAGCGGCGAACAGCGGGCTCACCAGCGTGGAGATGACGTTGGCAAACGGGACGGCCAAGCAGGTGCGGCAGATAACGTCGATGACGGCGACAAACAGGATGGAGAAGCTGAAGGCGAAGATGTCGCGGAAGTTCTGGGCGATGGCGCCGGGGACTTCTTTGGGCAGCTTGATGGTGATGTCTCGCTTAATGCAGAAGGCATAGATGTTGACCGTGGCAAATGCGGCGACAAAGGAGCTCAGCAGGCCCTTGGTGCCCATGTTGTCGGTAAAGAACACCGAGACATCGGCGCCGTCGATCTTGGCACTCGTCTGGGTAACGGCCAAGATGAGCATAGCGCACATGGCGGCGACCATGGTGCTCGTGGCGTTGATGGCCTTGCCGGCAGGCATGCGGCGGTTCTTGGAGCCGGTCAGCGCGCTTGCGGTGGTGCCGGCGACCATGATGCCCACGACGCCCATCGTGAAGTTGTAAACCTTGTTGCAGAAGTTCACGACGTCGACGTTCCACCAGTCGGGCAGCGTAAAGCCGCCGACCGTGGCGACAACGCCCGGCAGGGTCGAAATAAGCAGGAAGACAGAAGAAGACAGGATGATGGGCATTGCTGCCAAAAAGCCGTCTTTAATGGCCTGAAGGTAGATGTTCTTAGAGACCTTGTCGAAGTACGGCTGACCTTTCTCCAAGAACTTAACGATCGATTCCATAGTTCACGCTCCTCTTTGCATGAAATCTTAATGGCATGGACGTTGAAAACCTATATGGTCTCCCGCTTGCTAAAAGCCCGGGTGCAGGCGGGGCCGGTCCCAGAGAGAGGGGAGCGGCTGGGTTTGTATCGCATAGGGCCGCTCCCTTCTCGGGGGAAAGCGAGGCGATGCGCTACTGCGCGTCCGCTATAGTGTCGGCGAGCTCCTTGTACCAGAGTGCCGACTGCTTGATGTAGCGTTTTTGCGTGTCGAAGTCGATGTAGAACAGGCCGTAGCGCTTGTTATAGCCATTGGCCCACGAGAACTGGTCCTGCAGGCTCCAGATAAAGTAGCCCTGGACGTCGACGCCCTCGGCGCGCGCCTGGAGCACCTTCTCCATGTGCTGGTCGACAAAGTCGATGCGCTCGGGATCGGCGACGATGCCGTTTGCGTCGGGCTCGGGGTCCTTGTGGCCCAGGCCGTTTTCGGTGATATAGATGACGGGGAGGTTGGGATAGGTGGCGCTGATGTGCTTGAGCGTGTCGTAGAGGCCTTGCGGGTAGATGAGCCAATCCCAGTCGGTGGTGGGGATACCCGGCATATCGACCTGCTGCCCGACGCCTTTAAACTTAAAGCACGAGGTGCCCTTGTCTCCGGTGCCGTTAAAGCTGTTGGTTGACTCGCCATCGTAGGCGGCGATAAACGCCGACTGATAGTAGTTGAGGCCGAACATATCGTTGCGGGGCGCCGCCTTGGCGAGCTCCTCCATGTCGCTGTCCTCAACCGTAAGCGTGGCGTTGTTGGCACGCAGAATCTCGTTGATGAGTGAGAGGGTGCGCGCGGAGTAGTGACCCAGGAAGGCGCCGTCCATGATGAAGTCGGTGTAGAAGGCGTTGTACAGGTCGGCGGCGTGCTGGTCGGCGGGCGAGTCGGTGGCAGGATATGCCGGCGTCAGGACGTTGACCATGCCAATGCGTCCGCCCAGGTGCTCGGTCTCGTCAAGATCCTTATACAGGTTGACGGCGCGGGCGTGGGCAACGAGCTCGTTGTGCTGGCTCTGGATGCCGCTCGTCACATCAAAGTGATGGTTGGGCGGGAAGTTGCCTTGGATGTATTGGGAGTGCGAGAGGCTGATGAGCTCGTTGATGGTGAACCAATTCTTGACCTCGCGGAACTCGCGGAAGCAGAACTCGGCATAGCGCACATAGGCGTCGACGGTCTTGCGGTTGAGCCAGTCGCCCTGGTTGAACAGGGCGGCGGGGGAGTCAAAGTGATGCAGGGACACATAGGGCTCGACGCCATACTTTTTGCAGCAGGCGAACAGCTCGTGGTAGTGCTTAACGCCCTCGGCGAGGGGTTCGGCATCGTCGCCGTTGGGGAAGATGCGGGTCCAGGCGATGGACACACGAATGGCGTTGAGTCCATGCTCGGCAGAAAGGCGGATATCCTCCTCGTAGCGGTTGTAGAAATCACTGGCCGGGTCGGGCAAAAAGCGACCCTGGGCGACAAGGTAATCGTCCCACATGGTCTTACCCTTGCCTGCCACCTTCGTGGAACCTTCCGTTTGGTACGCGGCGGTTGCGGCGCCCCAAACAAAGCCCTTCGGCAGCTGCTGTACGCGGTTTAGCAAAGACATATGCATACACCCTCTCGTCTCGCTGTTCGATATTGTGCGTTTGCGCTCAGGAGGCTCCCTGGTTAGCGTTCAGCGGTGAAAAAGCCCGATAAACACTATCTTAAAATGATTAGAACCAAAATGAGCACGTGAACATTTGACAATGAGCACGTTAACATCCGGCTGGGATGTATAGAAACAAAACAACTTCAAACAGCCGCGAACGGTTGTATTTGTTCGGTAAGCGGTTTTGATTGACAGAAGTTTTCATGTTGTGGTATATGGCTCGGGTATCATGAGCACGTTATCAATGTATGTACGATGCGCCATGGGCGCGGGGAATAGTTGGGAAGCAGGTTAGCGTGGAAGGCATGGATCAGCAGACAAGGAATGGTCGTTCGGCGAGCGCGGCAGAGGTTGCGGCGCTCGCTGGCGTGAGCCGCCAGACTGTGTCTCGCGTGGTCAACGGTATGCCCAACGTGACGGAAAAGACGCGCAAGCGTGTGCTGGCCGCCATGGAAGAGCTGGGCTTTCGTCCCAATTTTGCTGGAGCGGCGTTGCGCGGCGGGTCGTATCGTTCTATTGGCCTGTGCATGTACAACATCACACGTGTCGGTAACCTGGCGACGCTCGAGGGTATCATGCAAGCGGCGCGCGAGCACGATTTTGCCGTCACTATGATCGAGATGGGCGGCGACAAGCCCTATGCACTTGCCGATGCCTCGCGCCGCATGGTCGAGCGACCCGTCGACGGCATGATTCTCAACATGAACCGCATGGCTCCCGATTTTGAGGAGTTTGTTCCCCAGCCGGGAGTGCGAACGGTCATCCTGTCCATGTATGCGCATCCGCGCTGCACGACGATCGACTCCGACCAGTATGGTTCGTGCGAGCTGTTGACCAATTATCTGCTGGAACATGGTCACTCGAATATGCGGTTTGTGGCGGGTCCGGAAAACTCGATTTCCTCGCGTTTTCGTGAGGCCGGTTGGCGCGATACGCTGGGTCGTGCTCATGTCGATGCCGCTCCGATGCTGCGTGGCGATTGGAGTGCGGACAGTGGGTACGCCATGGGCGAGCGGATTGCGGCCGAGGTGCTTGCCGGCGGGTCGCAGGCGCCGACTGCCGTGCTTGCGGCAAATGACCAGATGGCGCTGGGCGTTATCGCCGCGCTCGAGAACGCGGGCCTGTCCGTGCCCGACGACGTGAGCGTGGTTGGTATCGACGACGCACTCGAGGGACTTGTTCCTCACAATCGGCTGACGACGCTGCGATTTGATTTGCGCGGTGTCGGTAAGCTTGCGTTTGAGGCGGCGATTGGAGAGAGCTCGTCTATCGAGGCGATTCATGTGCCGAGCACGCTGGTCGAACGCTCGACTGTTAGGGACATACGGGGTTAGGTCCTACTCCGTCTGTCTCGATTTGTAACAGGTAGACGGTCAAAAGCGGGCTACGTGTTACAGATTTAGATTCTTCGGAAAGAGCAATCCTGTTCGTCTCAATCTGTAACAGCTAGGACCCAAAAACTCGGCTAGATGTTACAGATTGAGACAAACGGACCCCGAACCGCCCAAAAAGGCCGGGGGCGGCGCGCCGTGTGACGTGCCGCCCCCGGCTGAGAAATGGGGACAGGTTATGTGGGCGGTGCAACTCCGCCAACCACTCGCCGCAAGCCGCTAGTCCAGACGACGGGTCTGCGCCACGTGCTTATACCAGTAGGCGCTTGCCTTGGGCGTGCGCTTCTGGGTTTCAAAGTCAACGTAGAAGAAGCCGTAACGCTTGTTGTAGCCATTGGTCCAGGAGAACTGATCCTGCAGGCTCCACAGGAAGTAGCCGCCTACGTTGACGCCAACCTCCATGGCCTTGAGCAACCAGCGCAGGTGCTGCTCGATGTAGTCGATGCGCGGCTGGTCGTCCACAAAACCGTCCTTGTAGGGGTCCTTGTAGCCCATGCCGTTCTCGGTGATGAAGATCTGCTTGTAGTTGGGGTAGCGCTGCTTAATGTAGACGAGCAGATCGAACAGGCCCTCGGGATAGATGATCCAGTCCCAGTCGGTGGTGGGGATGCCAGGCTTGTTCACATGCTCGCCAATACCCTTAACGCGCCAGCGGCCGGTGCCCTTCTCGCCCGTACCGTTGTGGTGCAGGTCGTTCTCGCCATCGTAAGCCTTCAAGAAGCGGCACTGGTAGTTGTTAACGCCCAGGTAGTCGTTGTAGAGCGCGGCCTCGCGCATAATCTCGAGGTCCTCGTCCAGGATCTCGATGGTGCCGCCTGAGACGGCAGCCAGGCGGTTGGCGCACTCGAGGGTGTCGGGGGCATAGTCGCCGCGGAAGGTGGCGTCGAGCAGAAACTGGTTCTGCAGCACGTGCTCGTTGTTGGCGGCTTTGATGTCGGCGGGGTCGTTCTCGTTGAGCGGATACTTAAACTCCAGCGACTGAATGACGCCGATCTTGCCCTTAAAGCCGCCGTTGTGGAAGGCCAGCACGGCCTTGGCGTGGGCGAGCATCATGTTGTGCTCGCACTGGAAGGCCTCGGCCAGATGCGCCTTGACGCCACCGGGGAAGGTGCCCTCGATGTAGGTGTTGGAGGCATCGGCCCAGATCTCGTTAAAGGTGAACCAGTAGGTCACCTGGTCGGCGTACTCCTTAAAGCAGAAGGTGGCAAAGTCCACAAAGGCGTCGATGGTCTCGCGGTTGAGGAAGTCGCCCTTCTCAAAGAGGGGAAGCGGCGTATCGAAGTGATGCAGCGTGACAAACGGCTCAACGTGGTGCTTGTGGCACTCGGCGAAGAGGTCGTGGTAGAACTGGACACCCTCGGGGTTGATTTCGCCGGTACCGTTGGGGAAGATGCGGCTCCAGGCGATGGAGAGGCGGATGCCGTTGATACCGAACTCCTCGCACAGCTCCAAGTCGACGGGATACTGGTTGTAGAAGTCCGAAGCGGGATCGGGGGAGAAGCGCCCCTGGGCCTCCAGGAAGTCGTCCCAGGCAACCTTGCCCTTACCGTGGGTGCGGGTCTCGCCCTCTACCTGGTAGGCAGCGGTGGCGCCGCCAAAGACAAAGTCCTCGGGAAACTGCGCGGGCGGGTTGGTGACGCTAGCAGGGTTAACGGACATGATGATCCAATCGTCTAAATCGAAGGGCCAGCCGGCTGTGGATGGTCGGCTGGCCCTGAGCGTTACTTACTTCGAAAGCTGCTCGGAGACGAAGGCGAGAGACTTATCGCCGTTCTGGGAGAGCTCGATATACTGCTTGCCACGGCAGGCGACGCACTTGTTGCCCACGCGCTCGCAGTCCTTCTGCAGGTCGGCCAGGTAGCTTGCGGCCTGCGGGGCCAGGACGACCAGATCGAAGTCGGGGAGCATGTCCACGTGGTTGCCATAGGCCTCGGCAGCGGTCTCAAGATCAATGCCGCGCTCCTTGGCGGCCTTGGCCAGCGCGTTGGCGAGCAGGCCCGAGGTTCCGCCACCCTGGCAGAGCACGAGTACGCGCTTGCCGTTGAGGTCGCTGGCGGTCGTTGCCTCAACGGCGACAGCGGCGGGAGCATCGGTCTTTACAGCCTCGGCAGCGGCGCCGGCGGCAACGCTCTTGGCATCGGCCTTGCCCTGGAAAGCGTCGTTGAGCTTGGCGGCCTTCTCGGCGTTCTTGGCGGCGAGCTCCTCCTGGGAGATCTCGGCCTCCTCGGCGCACTTCTGGGCGTCATAGGCGCGGAAGAACGGATAGTACAGAGCGAAGTCGACGACCAGGATAAGGGCGAGCATCACAAAGGCGAGCGGCTGGAAGCCCAGGCCCATGATAGTGCCGATGGGGCCGGGGACGGTCCAGGGCAGGGTGTACATAAAGCCGTTCATGCCCAAGAAGTCGATAAAGATCTTGAGGATCCAGATGTTGGCGATCGGGGCAAAGACAAACGGGACAAAGAAGACGGGGTTGAGCACGATGGGCGCGGCGAACAGCAGCGGCTCGTTGACGGCAAAGCAGACGGGGACGATGGCGGCCTTACCGACGGCGCGCATCTCCTGAGACTTGGCCAGGAAGCAGAACATAAAGACCAGGACGAGCGTGGCGCCGGTGCCGCCCATGCAGACGACGAAGTACTGGGCACCCTGGGTCAGGACAGCGGAAGCGTGCTGGCCAGCCTGGAACGCAGCCAGGTTGTCGGTCATGTTGGCAACGAGGGCGGCGGCGATGGCGGGCTCGACGATCGAGGGGCCGTGGACGCCCACGAACCAGAACAGGCTCATGGCGCCGTAGATCACAGCGAGGCCGATGTAGCCATCGGCAGCGGTGAACAGGGGCTGGAACACCTGGATGACGCCCTGGGCAAAGCAGAAGCCAAAAGCAGCGCGGAAGGCGATGTCAAAGACCCAAAAGACGGTGATGCAAACGGAGAAGGGGATGATGTCCTTAAAGGTCTGCGAAATGTTGGGCGGAACCTGCTCGGGCATCTTGACGGTGATGTTGCGCTTAATGAAGAACTTGTAGATGATGCCAGTCACAAACGCAGCGATGAAAGCGGTCAGCAGGCCCTTGGAACCAAGGTAGGTGGTGTTGAAACCGCTGGCGGCGTCCGTGGCGATCGTGTCGCTCGAAAGGAGCAAGAAGCCGATGATGGCCGCGCACATGCACGAGATGAAGTTGATCTGGTTGTTCTTGGGCAGATCGCGGTTCTGAGCGTCGGCGAAGTGCTTGGCCGTGGTGGCGGCGCAGGCGATGGCCAGGATGCCCATGGAGTAGTTGTAGCACTTCCACAGGGCGTTGTTGATGTCATCGGGCCAGTAGAAACCCCAGATGTTGGGGACCGAGGCTACCAGGCAAAAGATGGACGAGAAGATGATGATGGGGATGACGGAGATAAAGCCGTCGCGGATCGCCTTGAGGTACTTGTTGCGGGCGATCGCGTTGAAAAAGGGCTGGCCCTTTTCGATGATGGCGATGAGTTGCTCCATGCAATGCTCCTAAGAGTCGGTGGGTTAGCAACGATGGTAGCTTTTGACTTTCGGTTGCCAAAATGTTGACGTTGCCATTTTGTGACACAAAAAAAGAAGCGAACCGGTGGTTCCTGTGCCTGCGAACCGTCGATTCCTTACGCGTAAACGTTTGAGCCGCCCGGTGGCTCTGTGTTTGCACAATGGCAACGTTAACATTTGGTCGACAAAAGCCGTTTGGGGAAGCAAAAATGTCGGTGAACGGTAGGTTTTGGGTGGTGAGCGTATGGTGGGGGAGGCGTTGGATATACTTGAAGGCGGTAAAAATGACTGCGCAAGGTGCCATCAATGGCATCGTTGACATAGAAAGATCGACCTATGGCCGCTGTTAAAAAATCGGTATCCGTTAAGGATGTGGCGCGTCTCGCGGGCGTCTCGGAGCAGACGGTCTCGCGCACCGTGCACGATTCGCCCAGCGTGCGCCCCGAGACCAAGGAACGCGTGCGTGCCGCCATGCGCGAGCTGGGGTATCGCCCAAACTTTGCCGGTCGATCGCTGCGCCGCGGTAAGTTTAAGACCGTCGGCGTCGCCATGTTCAACATTACCGGCACCGGCAACCTCGACCGTATGGAGGGCTTTGCCGCCGCGGCCGACAAACACGGCTATGCCATCACCCTCACTAAAGTAGACGGGCATCCGTATACCCTCGAGAGCGCATCGTCACGCATGAGCGCACTGCCAGTGGACGGTATGGTTGTGATCATGAATCGCATGCCGGCGGACTTTGGCACCTTCGAGCCGCTACCTGGCATGCAGACGGTGCTCGTTACCATGCTGGAGCACCCGCTCTGTTCAACGGTCGATAACGACCAGTTCGATTGCTCGCGCCAGGTGGTCGAGTATTTGCTGGGGAGGGGGCACAAGACTGTGCACTTTATCTCATGCCCCGAGCGCTCGCTTTCGGGCATGCGGCGCGAGGAAGGCTGGCGCGAGACATTGCGCGCGCATGGCATTGAGCCCCCGCAGCTCGTGCGCGGCGACTGGACGGCACAGAGCGGGTATGCCGCAGGCCAGGCTCTGGCGGATGATCCGACCTGCACGGCCATTTATGCCTCCAACGATGCCATGGCATATGGCTGTATCCGTGGGCTCGAGTCGCGCGGGAAGTGCGTGCCCCAGGACGTGAGCGTGGCGGGTGTTGACGATAGTCTGGGCGATATCGTGCCCGACCGTCGCCTGACCACGGTGCGCTTTGACAACAAGCGCGTCGGCATGTGGGCGGTCGACAAGATTGCCGGCGCCGATGGGGGTGCGTCTGGCGTGGAGCACATGCTGATCCCCGGTGTGCTCGTAGAGGGCGATACGGTGCGCGATTTGCGTTAGGGTGCGGTCCTGTTTGGGTTGTCACTAACTGTGTTCGATATTGTTCAGATTGGTTTAAAAACCGTTCACGGGCGAAAAGTGACCGTTCATAGCTTGAAATTGCGTTTTGCGCTGTTCTTTTTTGTTTGAATGTTAATGTTTCTGTCATACAGAACGCAGCGCGTATGCCCGGACGCGATGCTCTCCATTGGTTCATATGTGAAAGGAACGCAATATGGCAACCAAAGAAGAAATCTCGATGGTTGGATTCGAGATTGTCGCATACGCAGGTGACGCCCAGACCGATCTGCTTGCAGCGCTCGATGCTGCTCGCGAGGGCGATTTTGAGAAGGCCGAACAGCTGCACAAGGATGCCAGCGATGCACTTATCGGCGCCCACGACACGCAGACCAAGCTGCTTTCGCAGGAGGCCGGCGGTGGCGAGATGGAGATGACCTTCATCATGGCTCACGCTCAGGACACTCTCATGACCACTATGATCCTGGAGAAGCAGGCCCGCTTTACCATCGATGCCTACAAGCGCATCGCCGAGCTCGAGGCCAAGCTCGCCTAACGAGCCCTCACAACCAAGTCCCCTTCCAAAAGCTCTGCCGCTACCCGCGGCAGGGCTTTTTCTGTCCTCCTCCAAGTTGCGGTGAAATAGGGACTGAATAGGGGCCGACGGGCGCAAAACAATCCCTATTCCACCGCAACTCATCCGGAGATAGTCATTGGGGACAGTCTTGGTGCGCTCTGTTCGTCTTCCCGTTCGTTTTTTGCTCGGTGGGTATACTTCCTTTCGCATTAAGCCCCGGACTGAGGAGGTATCCAAATGCCGGATAACGGGTCAATACAAAAAAGAGACGCGCACGAGATGGCTCATGGGCGTCCTGTCCAGATAACCGAGCACACGACGGTAACCGAGCTGCAGCCCAGTCTGTCCGATGTCGTGTGCGCAAACAAAAAGCTGCAGATTGGCTTTATCGTTGCGCTCGTGGTACTGGCGCTGCTGTCGGGCTTTGTAGCTCGTCCGCATTTCGCCGATACCAAGACTTGGGACTCCACCATCGAGGTCATCGACCAAAAGAAGGGTAACGTACTGGCGCTCACGACCTCGTGCGTGGCGCTGTCTGCGGGCATTACCGCGCTGCCGGGTGATACGGGAACGCCGGTTGCCGAGCAGCTCGCGCAGCTTTCAGGCAACCTTGGTATCGTGCTTGCCGTGCTCTACCTCGAGAAATACCTGCTAACCATTTTGTGGTCGGTTGGCTTGGGCATCTTAATCCCGTTTGCGTTGGTGCTCTTTGCGGTGTCGCTCGGCATTCACGGGCGCTGGAGCACGAGCGCTGTCCTGCGCCGTGTGGCGACACGCGTGCTGGTAGTTGCCGTGATCGGCATGGCGTTGGTGCCTGCAAGCGTTTGGGTGTCGCAGAAGGTCGATGAAACGTATCGCGTAAGTATTGAGCAAGCTGAGCAAAAGGCTGCGGACGCTGCGGACGCGGCCGACACCACGGACAAGTCAGCCGAGACCAGCTCAAAATCGAATAAGAAAAAATCCGAGGCCACAGAGTCCAAAAACGTGCTCGAGCAGTTGACTGACGGGGCCTCGAGCCTTGTTACGTCGGTGACCAGCGGTGCCAAGCAGATGACCGATGAGATCGTGCATCAGGTGACCGATCTGATCGAAGGCGTCATCGTGATGATCGTGACCTCGTGTGTGATTCCTCTACTGGTGCTCGTGGCGTTCCTATGGCTAGGACACGTGCTGCTGGGGATCGATATCTCCGGTCCCGCGAACTATCTGACGGGTCGTTTCTTGAGCGCTCCGTCCAGACATGCCAAGAAGAGCGGGCAGTCTGAGTAGGCGGCAAAGCGATCTTTGGAAGATCAACCGTAAGAAGGGCGGCCGAGACACGTTCTCGGTCGCCCTTTTGTTTGTTGAACACGTGGGCGCTACGTCCGCGCCGGGCTCAAACGGTCAGCAATCATCCGTGAATGGTGTTTGTTCAAAAAAGAACAAAGATAAACAAATTATTGTTGCAGTCGGTGTTCGAATGTGTTCAAATAAACACGAACAGTGAAGAACCGCACATTCAGATGCCCGGACCTGAACGCGATTCAACACTTCCAAACAGAAACTACGCACCTGCGTATCTCTCAAGGAGGATGTCATGAGGGTTGTAATCGCTTCCGATGCCGACGGTATGTCGATGAAGGAGTCCATCAAGGAGATGCTCATCGCCGACGGTCACGAGGTCGTCGACTATTCCGAGACCCCTGCCGCGGACTTTGTCGATTCCGCGACCGCCGTTGCCAAGGACCTGCTGGAGCACAAGGATTCCCAGGGCTTTGCATTCGATAAGTACGGCGTCGGCTCCTATATGGCCGCCGTCAAGATTAAGGGCATGGTCGTCGCCAACATTTCCGACGAGCGTTCCGCTTACATGACCCGCGAGCACAACGGCTCGCGCATGGTCACCATGGGCCCGGGCGTTGTGGGCACCGAGGTCGCCAAGAAGATCGCCCGCGAGTTCCTGCGCGCCCAGTACGCCGGCGGCCGTCACCAGATCCGTGTCGACATGCTCAACAAGATGGCCTAACGAGAGCCACCGAGAACTCGAACTTCTACCTCAACTTGTGAATTCAGACGAAAGGACGTTCTGATGAAGAAGACCATCGCAATCGGTTGCGACCATATCGTTACGGACGAGAAGATCTATCTGGCCGACCGCCTGGAGCAGGCTGGCTACAAGGTGCTCGACTGCGGCACCTACAGCCACACCCGTACGCACTATCCCATCTACGGCAAGGCCGTGGGCGAGGCTGTTGCCAGCGGCAAGGCCGACTTTGGCGTGGCCCTGTGCGGTACCGGCATTGGCATCACCAACGCCGTCAACAAGGTTCCCGGCGCCCGTTGCGCCCTGGTCCGCGACATGACCTCTGCCCTGTATGCCCGTCGCGAGCTCAACGCCAACATCGTGGGCTTTGGCGGCAAGATCACCGGCGAGTTCCTGATGGCCGATATCATGCTTGCCTTCCTGGAGGAGCCCTACGAGAAGACTCCCGAGCACGATGCTCTGATCGCCAAGATCGACGCCTGCAATAAGGCCGACGCCGAGGCTCAGGCTGACCCGCACTTCTTTGACGAGTTCCTCGAGAAGTGGGACCGCGGCGAGTATCACGACTAGTGGGGTTACGCGGTTTTGCCAAACCGCGTAACGGGTCGACGCTGCGCGGCGCTCGCTGACGTTGGGGGTGCCTGTGGGGTCGCCGCTGTTGTTGCGAAGCGTTCTGGTTCGGTAAGCTGCTCCGATAACACGTTTGCTTGCTGTGCTTGTGTGCTTCGTTTTGGCGGTACCCGGCATTCTGCAGCTTTTTAATTGACGGCTCGCGTTTCTGTGAGGGGGCGCGGGCCGGTTTTCTATCAGCCCTATTGACTTGGCGGGCTGTCGTAAGAAAGGGAAGGCTCCTATGGAGTTTGTTCTTGATAACGGTTCTATCCGCGTAGCACTGAGCACGGCTGGCGGATCGTTCACTTCTATTTCGGCCAACGGCCGTGAGTACCTGTGGCAGGGCGACCCGGCGGTGTGGTCGGGCCAGGCACCCATTTGTTTCCCGATCTGCGGCGGCCTTCGTGACGGTCGCGCATTGACCATGGGCGGCCGCGAGGTTAAGCTTGCCCGTCACGGCTTTGCTCGCAAACAGGAGTGGAAGCTCGAGGAGCAGGGCGACAACATGGTCGCGCTGAGCCTAAGCTCTGCCGACCATGCCGAGTTGCTCGAGCAGTACCCGTATCCGTTTAAGATCGTTGCTCGTTACACGATCGATTCGGAAAAGGTGAACGTGTCCTACGAGGTGACCAATGAGGGCACCGAGGACATGCCATTCTTTGTGGGCGGTCACCCCGGCTTTAAGTGCCCGCTCGACGAGGGTGAGTCCTATGACGACTACGAGCTCCGTTTTGAGCAGCGCGAGGCCGCCGAGCTCTGTACTGCCGTTCCCTCGACGGGCCTGATTGATGTTGAGCATCGCAGCAAGAACCCCATGATCGGCCAGAACCTACCGCTTACCCACGAACTCTTCGACTTCGCGGAGACCATCTTTGACGTGCTCGAGAGCCGCGTGGTTACGTTGACCAAGAAAACCGAGGACAAGGGCGTGCGCCTGACGTTCCCCGATATGCCGTACCTGATTGTGTGGAGCAAGCCCGAGGGCGACTTTGTGGCTGTTGAACCGTGGGGTGGTCTGTCCACCTGCTCCGACGAGGACGATATTCTGGAGCACAAGCGTGGCTGCCTGGTGGCCAAGCCGGGGGAGACCGTCACTCGCGGCTTTGAGATCGAGATCCTTTAACGAGTTATCGTATGTTTGGGGCGGGTTATGCCGTCCCGGAACAGGAGTTCAACATGATTCTGACCGTTACCATGAACCCGTCGATTGATACGCGCTATCAGCTCGACAAGCTGATCATCGACGATGTTAACCGTGTGACGCCCGAAAAGACCGCTGGCGGCAAGGGCCTCAACGTGAGCCGTGTGTTGCTGCAGTTGGGCGACGATGTGCTCGCGACTGGTCTGCTCGGCGGCCACATGGGTGCCTATATGGCCGAGCTTATGGATGCCGACGGCGTCAAGAACGACTTTGTGCCCATCGCCGGTGAGACGCGTATTTGCCTGAATATCCTGCACGAGGGTAATCAGACCGAGCTGCTGGAGAGCGGTCCGCAGATCGCCCCGGCCGAGCTCGAGGCCTTTACGGCCAAGTTTGCCGAGCTTGCAGCGAAGGCGGACGTTGTGACGCTTTCGGGCTCGCTGCCGCGTGGCGTCGATGCCGGCTACTATGCCGAGCTCGTCAAGATCGCCGAGGAGGCGGGCGCCAAGGTGCTGCTCGACACCTCGGGTGCATCGCTTGAGGCCGCGCTGGAGTCTGACGCTAAGCCTGAGCTCGTAAAGCCCAACCTGACCGAGATTAACGGCCTGCTGGGTACGTCCTTTACGACCGATGATGTCGATGCCCTGCGCGAGGCGCTTGCCGCCGATGACCGCTTTGCCGGTATTCCCTGGGTTGTCGTTTCGATGGGCGCCGCCGGTTCGGTGGGCTTCCATGAGGGCCGCGCGTTCCGCGCCAAGACGCCCGCGATTGCGGCTGTGAACGCAACGGGTTCCGGTGACTCGACCATCGCCGGCTTTGCGCATGCCATTGCGGCTGGTGCCGACGACGTCACGGTGCTCAAGACCGCCAATACCTGCGGCAAGCTCAACGCCATGGATCCCAAGACCGGCCACCTGGTCATGGACCGCTGGGACGAGATCTTCAACAACGTTGAAGTAACGGAGCTTTAGGGTTACGCGGTTTACCAAACCTATTGGTTCCGCCGTTCTACCGAACGGCGGACCGGCCGACGCTGCGCGGGCCGCATTTGGACAATCTGACGTTCAACTTCAAGGGCGCGACCAGAAGGTCAGCGCCCTTTCGTTTCGCGTCACCTTGTCTCAAATGCGACCCGCTCGCTGTCCGTCCTCTACCTGCGGCGTTGTCTTGCTCCGGATGCGGCAGTTAGGGACGTTCCTTTTCTGCCGGCAGTCTGGGACATTCCTTGGGGTAGTCATTGGGGACGTTCTTTAATAACTAGTCGTTTAAGAACGTCCCCGATGACTACACTCAAAAACGGCGCCCGTCGGCGATGTTGCCGGCGGGCGCCGTTGTCATGTGGGCGGTTATGTTGTGGCCGCTGATGAGGCTCGAACTCGCATGCTACAGCGAGTCGATAAAGCGCTGCTGGGCGGCACGTCCTGCCTCGTCCCACTTAAAGACACCGGCGTTGTCGAGCACGTGGCCAAACACCACGCCGACCTCCTCGTGCAGGATATCGATGGCGTTGTCGGCCGTAAGCTCGTCGGCGCGGCGAGCAAAGACGTCCTCGGCCCACGCGGCATGGCTGCGACAAAGATCATCGCCCTCGAGCGCACCGGCAAGATCGTAGCTGGCATCGACCTTGGCTGCCAGTAGATGCTCACGGACAGCGCCAAGCTCGGGAACCAGGCGCGGCGGCAGAATGGCCAGGCCCATGACCTCGATCAGGCCGATGTTCTCCTTCTTAATGTGGTGGTACTCGGCATGCGGATGGAAAACGCCCAGCGGATGCTCGTCGGTCGTGATGTTGCAGCGAAGCGCCAGGTAGGCCTCGTAGATTTCGCCGCCGGCATTTCCGCGAGAGTCGACGCGGCGGATGACGGGCGTCACGGTGTTGTGGGCCACGCCGTCGGCTGTGTGCGCGATGACGCCTACAGACTCATCGGTCCACTCGCGCCAAGCGAGGATAATCTTCTCGGCAGCGCCGAGCAACTGGGCGCGGTCATGCGAGCGCAGGCGCAGCACCGAGAGCGGCCACTGCAGCACGGTACCGCTGACCTGGTCAAAACCGGGCACGCTAAACTGCGAGACCTCGGCGGCATGCATCATGGGGAACTCGTGTGCGCCGCCCTGGAAGTGGTCGTGCGACAAGATCGAGCCGCCCACGATGGGCAGGTCGGCGTTGGAGCCGATGAAGTAATGCGGGAACAGGTCCACAAAATCGAGCAGGCAGGTCAGACCCTTGCGGTCGACGTGCATCGGACGATGCTCGGAGCTCATGGCAATGCAGTGCTCATTAAAGTACGCGTACGGGCTGTACTGGAAACCCCAGCGCTCGCCGTCGAGCTGGATGGGGATAACGCGCAGATTCTGGCGGGCGGGGTGAGCGCCACCGTCGGCTGCGGCGGAGCGTCCGGGGTAGCCCTCGTTTTCAATGCAGAGCTGACAGGCGGGATACTTCTCGCCCGTGTTCTTTGCGGCGCCGGCCGCGGCAATGTCGCGCGGATCCTTTTCGGGCTTTGACAGGTTGATGGTGATCTCCAGGTCGCCCCAGTTGGTGGGGGTGCTCCATTTGATATTGCGCGCGATGGCGGCACGACGCACGTAGCCGGCGTCGCAGCACAGACCGTAGAACCAGTCGGTCGCGGCGCGGGGCTCGTTGACGCCCATACGGCCGTTGAATTCCTCGTTTACAACCGAAGGCCTCGGCATCAGCACACCCATGATGCGCATGGCGATGCGATCGCGGCCCGATGCCGTATCCTCGGCAGCACCGTTGGCAACGGCGGCCTCGGAAAGCGCGGCAAGCGTGCCCTCCAGGTCAAAATCGGGGAGCGTATCGGGGTGCAAGAGCGAGAGCTTCTCGTTCTGCAGCGCCCAGGCCATATCGAGCGCCGGTCCCGTAGCGCCGATGCACTCCAAAATGGTGTTGTAGGCCCAGATGCGGTCGTCCTGTCCGATCATCGATCGGTGGATGGCATACTCAATCAGGCCCTGCGCGGCCTCGCGCACATCAGTCATTACAGCCATGCCGCGTAAGCCCCCTTGTCAGAGATTGCGTAGTGGCGGGCAGAACCCTCGCCCAGCCAGCTGTTCATCTTGGTGATAAAGGTGTCGACCAGATCGAGCGGCACGAAGGCCTGGATGGTGCCGCCAAAGCCACCGCCGTGGATGCGGACGGCGCCGCGGCCGTCGAGCACATGTTCGGCAAGGGCAAGCGCATACATGGAGGGCTGCTCGGAGCCCAGTTTGGCAACGACATTCTGCAGGTACATGGCAGAGCTGGCGCCGGACTCGCGCGTCAGGACCAGGAACTGGTCGATGTCGCCGGCGTTCAGGGCAGCCCAGCGCTTGTCGACCAGGCCGTTTTCGTACCAGTAGTGAACGGCACGCAGGCAGGCGCGGTCGCCCAGCTTGGCGCGCAGCTCGGGGAGCTTGGCGTCAAAGTCGGCAACGTTTACCTCGCACAGGCGTGCCTTGCCAAACTCGGCGGCGACGTCCTGCATCTCGCGCGGAACGGCGGCGTAGTCGTCGGTGGCTGTCACATGGTCGGCGCCAACCTTAACGAGCACGAGCGCATAGCCGTGATCCTCAAAGTTGAGCTCGAGCTTCTGGGTTTTAGGCTGAGCCTGGTCCTCAAAGTCCATGTAGGCAAGGCCGCCCAGGCACACGGCGGCCTGGTCCATCAGACCGCAGGGCTTGCCGTAATAGTTGTTCTCGGTGCGCTGGCTCATCTGCGCGAGCGCGACGGGCTCGATGGCGGGTGCGCCCCAGAGGGTTTCCATGGCGCGACCGTACGCGGCCTCGACGGCGGCAGAGCTGGAAAGACCGCCGCCCGAGGGGACGGAGCAGGTAAAGGCAAAGTCGAAGCCGTGGGGCTCAACGCCAAGGGCTGCAATCTCGTGGGCCATGCCGCGGACGAGGCTTGCGGACGTGCCCTTCTCGGACTCCTGAACGTCTAGCGTGTCGAGCGCGATTTCAAACGTGGGATAGCCCTCGTCGGCTACGCGAACCTTGTTGGAATCGGTTGCCACGGCGATGCCGTCGACGGCGACATCGAGCGAGCCGGCGATAACGTGGCCACCCTCGTGGTCGGTGTGGTTGCCGCTGATCTCGGAGCGGCCGGGCGCGTGCACATAGAGCACCTGGCGATCGCCGATGGGCCCAAACTCCTCCTCGAACAGCTTGGTGAGCGTGGCGAGTGTCTTTTCGTCGGGGGTGGTCATGGGAGTCCTTTCCTTGGCGCATACTGACGAGTTTTCCGTCGTAGTGAGTACGTTAACAATCTGAAGCGGCGTGAACTCAGCATCTACGATGCCGCACGTTACGGGCTATGTTAACGTACTCATAACACAACGCTTATCACTTTTTGAGAATCTGGTAATCGGTAGAAATTCAGCCGTGAACGGTATTGCCGTATGGACTTATAGAGCAGAAGAGTTGCGGATTGAAAAAGTAGAGTACGTTAACATGCGTCCGACGATAGCGGGCCTCGGCGCGGGGTGTATTTCTGCCCGGGCCGGCATGCACGCTATTCAGATCTCGCAACGGTGAAGGTGATCCTGTGGCAAGGCGCCCGTCCAACGATACAGGTACGCGTCCGGTCTCCATGGCCGACGTCGCCCGCGCTGCTGGCGTTTCGCAGCAGACGGTTTCGCGCGTCGCCAACGACTTGCCCAACGTTAACGAGCAGACGCGCCAGCGCGTGCAGGCCGCTATGCAAGAGCTCGGCTTTCGTCCGAGTTATGCCGGTCGCTCGCTGCGCGACGGCCGCTACCATTCGGTCGGTCTGTGCGTCAACGATGTCACCAAGTTTGGCAACCTCTCAATGATCGACGGCATCGCCAGCGCTGCTCGCGAGCATAATTGCGCCATCACGCTGGTCGAGATGTCCAAGACCGAGGAGTTTTCGCTTGCCGAGGCAACGCGTCGTATGGCCGCGCTGCCTGTGGACGGCATCATTATCGGCATGAGCCGTATGGCGCCCGATTTTGAGACGTTTGATCCACTGCCGGGCATTGGCACGGTCATCGTTACCATGTACGCGCACCCGCGGGTGACCACGGTAGACTCCGATCATTACGGCTGCTCGCTCTTGCTTATGAATCACCTGTTTGAGCTGGGGCATGAGCAAATTCGCTATATTGGCGGCCCGTCGTTCTCGGTCGACGAGCAATTTCGTCGAGCCGGTTGGCAGGATGCGCTCGAGCGTAGGCACATTAAGCCGCAGACGCCGCTCGAGGGCGACTGGTCTGCCAACAGCGGTTACGAGGCCGGCAGATATCTGGCCGAGCACGACCGCACCATGACGGCGATTTACGCGGCAAACGACCAGATGGCAAACGGCGCAATTGCAGCGCTGCGCGATAGTGGCTTGCGCGTGCCCGAGGACGTGAGCGTGGTGGGCGTCGATGATTCGCTCGATGATTTTGTGGCACACAACGAGCTCACGACCGTGCGATTTGATCTACATCAGCGCGGACGCGAGGTATTCGAGCATGCGGTTCCCGAGGCGGGTACGGCGGGCAAAACCGTTGCCATTCGTATTCCCGGCCAGCTCATTATTCGACATAGCACGGCGATACCGCGCGCATAGTTTGCGCAGGTAAACGGCGATTTATCGTATTTCAATAACAATCGGTATGGATGCCGGCAGATAACAGCTGGGATACTGCCGAGTGTTATGATAGACGGGTTCTTTTGTCTATCTAGGAGGCTTTGCCTGATGGAGATCACCAAGGATATCCGCTACATCGGTGTCGACGATCACGACATTGACCTGTTCGAGGGCCAGTACGACGTGTCCGAGAACGGCATGGCATACAACAGCTATGTTATCTTGGGCGATAAAATCGCTGTCGCCGATTCGGTTGACGCTGGCTTTGTCGACGAATGGCTCGGCAACCTCGAGGCCGCGCTCGACGGCCGTACGCCCGACTACCTGGTCGTCCATCACATGGAGCCCGATCACTCTGCTGGCATCGCCGCCTTTATGGAGCGCTACCCCCAGGCACAGATTGTGGCCAGCATGGGCGCCTTCCGCATGATGGTCAACTACTTTGGCACCGACTACCCCGAGCGTAAGATGGCCGTCAAAGAGGGCGACGTGCTCGACCTGGGTGGCCACAGCCTAACGTTTGTCGGCGCCCCCAACGTGCACTGGCCCGAGGTGATCTTCTCCTACGAGTCCACCGACAAGGTGCTCTTTAGTGCCGACGGCTTTGGCAAGTTCGGCGCCAACGACATCGAGGACCCGGAAGGCTGGGCTTGCGAAGCGCGCCGCTACTACTTTGGCATCGTCGGTAAGTTCGGCAAATTCGTGCAGACCGTGCTCAAGAAGGCCGCCGATCTGGATATCCAGATCATCTGTCCGCTCCACGGCCCCGTACTGACCGAGAACCTGGGCTATTACCTCGACACCTATAACACCTGGTCGAGTTATCAGCCCGAGGACGAGGGCATCACGATCGCCTATGCGAGCGTGTATGGCCATCTGAAGGCTGCCGTCGAGGAGCTCGCCGCAGCGCTTGATGCTCGCGGCCAGAAGGTCTCCGTCTTTGACCTGGCTCGCGACGACATGGCCGAGGCCGTTGAGGATGCGTTCCGCTACGACCGTCTGGTGCTCGCTTCCATCACCTATCAGGGCGAGATCTTCCCGTGCATGAGCACCTTCATCCATACGCTCGCCGAGCACGCCTACCAGAACCGTACGGTGGCGCTCGTCGAGGCCGGCTCTTGGGCGCCTGCAGCTGCCAAGGTTATGACCAAGGAGCTCGAGGGCATGAAGGACATCACCCTGACGCAGAACAAGGTGACCGTGCTGGGCTCGCTCAACGACGCCTCGCGCGCTCAGATTGAGGCCCTTGCCGACGAGCTGTCCAAGTAGCGACACATTCACTTCTGATGCTCAACCACCACAACCACCACAAAGGGGACAGGCACCTTTGTGGTGGTTTTTGTTTAAGCGCCGGCGATGACGAGGGCTGGACGTGAGCTGTCAGTGGCCTCGGCGATCGAGGTGGCGACGGCATGGTCGGGGTCACGGTC
Organism: uncultured Collinsella sp.; assembly: GCA_958407995.1. GTDB lineage: Bacteria > Actinomycetota > Coriobacteriia > Coriobacteriales > Coriobacteriaceae > Collinsella. The sequence goes on along the minus strand of CATYJU010000001.1, from coordinate 5,412 downwards.
CATCACGATGGAGTCGACATCGGCAAGCTCGGCAAAGCGGTACATGCCGCGTCCGTTGACCTTGCTGGCGTCCATGAGGGCGACGCTTTGATGGGCCGCGGTGATCATAGCCGTTTTGGTCTCGGCCATCTGGGGAAAGTCGGTCGTAAAGCCGCAGCTGGGGACAAAGGCGCCGGGGCACATGACGGCCAGATCGGCATGGACCATTTGGAGCGCCTGCATAGTGAGCGGTCCGTACAAATAACGATGGCCTTTGCGCAGCGCCCCGCCCAGCATGACGACATCGACCGAGGGCATGCTCTCGTCGATGTAATCGGCAATGGTAATGTCGGCCGTGATGACGGTGATGCCGTCGCGCTGATCGAGGAGCCGGACGAACTCGAGCGCCGTGGTGCCCGAGTCGACGAGCAGCGTGTCGCCGTCATTGACGAGATCGATGGCGCTTTGCGCGATGGCCTGCTTGGCGGCGACGTTGACATTGATGCGGCGATCCTGCGTGGAAACGGTTAGGCGTTTGTGGAGCGATACGGCACCACCATGTGTGCGGCGCAGCTTGCCTGCTTCGGCGAGCGCGTCAAGGTCGGCGCGGGCGGTGACGGAGGACACGCCAAAGGTCTGGGCGATTTCTGCTACCTGCACCGAGGCATTATGATCGAGCATTTCCATGATGGCGGCACGACGCTCATCGGCGAAAGCGCGGGTTGTTGCGTGGGTCATTGCTGCTCCATCCTCAACCGAAATTTGCAGGAATTGTGTTGACTCTATTTTCGTTCATTTTCTTTTTAGGTAAGAAAACACCTTTCGATTACTTATCTTTTCTATAAAAGAAAGACACTGAACGCCCAAAATTCAATATCGAACATGTCCACTCGGCTCAAATTCCTTCCGTTTACTTTTCAAAAACGACTGTATTGACCTGCATGGGCTCAATATCTCGCGCGTGTAAAGCCGCTGAATTTCATACAATGAGCACAGCAAAACGCAAGGTAAAACGCCTTGTGAACAACTACGCCCGATGTCCAGATGCGGGCGAGGGAGAGGAGCAAACGCTCATGGCACTTGTTACCACCGAAAAGATGCTCAAGGACGCTCAGGCCGGCCATTACGCCGTTGGCGCGTTCAACGTCGAGAACCTCGAGTTTGTTATGGCCGTTCTGGCCGCTGCCGAGGAGACCAAGTCCCCCGTCATCATGCAGACCACCCCGGGCACCATCAAGACCGCTGGTCTGGACTACTTCTATGGCATGGTCAAGGCTGCTGCCGAGCGCGCTTCCGTGCCCGTCGCCCTGCACCTCGATCACGGCGATGGCTATGATCGCTGCATGCAGGCCTTCCGCACTGGCTACACCTCCGTCATGATCGACGGCTCGCACGAGTCCTTCGAGGACAACATCGCCCTGACCAAGTCCGTCGCCGACGCTGGCCGCGCCATGGGCGTGCCCGTCGAGGCCGAGCTTGGCAAGGTTGGCGGCAAGGAGGACGACGGTCCCGCGGTTGAGGGCGAGAGCCCCTACACCGACCCCGCCGAGGCCAAGGAGTTCGTCGAGCGCACCGGCTGCACCTCGCTGGCCATTGGCGTTGGCACCAGCCACGGCGTGTACACGAGCGATCCGCACATCGAGCAGTCCGTGGTCAAGGCCATCCGCGACGCCGTCGACGTGCCGCTGGTCCTGCACGGCACCTCCGGTGTGCCCGATGAGCAGGTTGCCGAGGCTGTGAAGAACGGCATCTGCAAGGTCAACTACGCCACCGAGCTGCGTCAGGCCTACACCAAGGGCTTCATGGCCTACATGGCCGAGAACCCCGCCTGCTTCGACCCCAAGAAGCCGGCCAAGGAGGGCATGCGTGAGATCACCGAGCTGGTTAAGATCCGCATGACCAACCTCAACTCTGTGGGCAAAGCAGAGTAACAGCAAGGGTACTCTGATCCCACCGGACGGTTTGGGCGGGTCCCGTACTTAGTTTCCAAAACGTCCTCGCGCATGAAGGCCCCCGTTGTCTCGCTTCTTCGAAGCGTTGACAACGGGGGCCTTCGCGCTGCGGAATGATTTTGGAAACTAAGTACGGGACCCGCCCAAACCGTCCTGCTCAATCGCCCTTGTGGCGTTAGTGTCGGAAAAATAAGACGTGGCTTTTTGCCCCCTGCGGAAAGATTGGGGAACTAAGCCCTCGTCCCTCCCAGGTTGACCTACTCGAGGTCGTTGCCCTTGTGGCGTTAGGGCTGATAATTTGGGGCGCGTGGGTTACTTGGTTGTTAGGGTTAGTAGGTCGTTGGGGGTTTTGAGGTTGTAGGTGGCGTTTGGGATGTCTTGGTGTGATCCCCATGCTGCTCGGGCAAAACTGACCCCTGCTGAAGTTGCGCATTGTTCGTCGTAGACGGTGTCGCCAACGTAGATGACGTTGTTGGGATTCGCATCCGTACGTCGGAGATATTCGAGCATGGGTGCGGGTGCGGGTTTGTGTTCGGTTGTGTCTTCGACAAGGATGATGTGCTCAAAATACTTGTCGAAGCAAAGGGGTGCTATTTCTTCTGCGTATTCGTCGCGCGCACGTGAGGAGACAATGCCAAGATTGCAACCGCTATCGGCGAGTTTTGCAATGACTACAAGCAAACCTGGAAACACGCTGATGGTGCTTTTAAAGCTGGCGGCAACGTGGCACCAGCGATCCAACGTTGCTTGCGAGTAGATTCCAAGTTTCTCAAGAGCGTCCTTGCCAGGTATGCCGAGGGCAAACTCAAGCTCGTTTCGGGGGAGCGTTTTGCCGGTCTCTTCTTGGACAATCTGGGCAAGCGATGACAGAACGCTTTCTTCTGTATCTGCCAATGTTCCATCAACGTCAAACACGACATGGTCGAATTGTTTCATGGCATTCCTTTCTCTCATCTGTCTGATAGTGTGGGACAGGTGAGGTGGAAGCGCTAGCGTTATTTCTGCCCTGTAGTATCGAAATTCTGCCTCATGGCTCGATACTCAGAAGGGGTGCAGCCAATTTGTTCTTTGAATACCTGCCCAAGGTGGCTCGCCGTTGCAAAGCCGCATTGGTGAGCGATCGTCTGTACCGTTCGCGTGGTGTGCGTCAAGAGCGTGCAGGCGCGGGTGATGCGGTATGCGCGTAGATACGCGGCCGGGGTTGTTCCCGCGCAAACTTTGATAGTGCGATAACAATCTCTTTCGCTGATGCCGACTGCGGACGCAATTTGGGGAACATCTATGCTGTCTGCATAGTGTGTGCGGATGTAGTCCAGAATTTCCCTGAACCGAATATCGCGGCTGGTCATCAAAGAGTCATTGCGCAAAAAGAATTGTGGTTCAGCTTTGGCATAGATCTGAATCCAGAGTTCCGACAGGCTATTTCGAAGTGCCATCTCGTTCTGCGGCTGTTGAAGGTCGTGGCTGAAGGAGCTCTTCAACAAATCGATAAAAGGCATATCGTCGGGGTTGGTGGGCGACCATTTGAGTACATCGACGCCTCGACATTGCAGTAAAGGATTGATGTAGCGCTTTTGGAGACGTCCCGCGGGGTCGCCGAGCATTGATGGTTGAAAGATATGCAACAGTTGAATTGCCGGCGCCGAATTGGGTGATTGCAGGGTGCTGTGCAAAATGCCGCCGTTGATAAAGCCGGCGGACCCTTCCTCAAAGCGCATGTGCTCATGAGCCGCACGCGTGCGATAGTCAATCGCTCCCTGCTCCATGTAGAAAAGCTCGACTTCGGAATGCCAATGCCAGGGGACGGAATTGCCCGGATAGCGAGCGAATTCTGCGCGTTCGGCAATATAGGGCCAGTCTTCGGCGGTCTCGGGAAACGCTTCCTCGCGTCCTCCGCGGTGCAATTCTATGTGATCCATGTTTCGCATGGCATCAGTATAAAGCGCGATGGGCTTAGATTGCTCTTGCCTGTTCGGGGAACGTCTTGTCTAGGGATGCCTGGAGCTTTTCGAACGATGCTCGCAAGTTGAGGCTCTGATTGGTTGAGCGGTTGGCTTTTGTGGTGGGGGAGTCGAGGAGACCGTCTCTCTGTGTCGGGGGGAAGGAGAAAAGGTCCGCATGTTTTAGGGATGGCTGTGCTGCGTCATTGGAAGAATGCATGCGTGCGGCCTCCTCGATGTCCACCAAAAGGTTGCGCACGGGGAGTGCTGCTAGGTCCCGTGCGTTGGCAGTATTATGCCGCGGTCGTTGCAAAGAAGCGCTAAAGAAAGGCTTAATGAGGTTTGACGGTACGATGAAACCGCAGGTCAAAGGTACTGAGTAACGCTTTTGAAAGGTTTTGAGCTTAAGGGCTTTCTAAGGTTTGTGACGTGGATGTGGCGCGGACGTGCGGAGCGTGTGAATGCTCGCTGTTAGCGCTGCGGCTCTGCGGCGCGCACCTGCTCGATGACCTTTTTCATCGTGGTGTCGATGCGGTCTTTTTTGAGCTCGCATTCCCAGATGGTTATGGGCGTCCAGCCCATTTGAGTGAGCGCTGCCACGGCGGCGCGATCGCGCTCGACGTTGCGACGGAATTTTGCTTCCCAAAACTCAACATTGCGTTTGGGCTGACTGGGATTGCATTTGGGACAACGGTGCCAAAAACAACCGTTGACGAAGATGGCGATCTTGCGCCCGGGGAAGGCGATGTCGGGCTTGCCGGGAACCTTCCATTCCAAGCGATAACCCGTAAGGCCTGCTGCCCGCAGGCGCTGTCGTACGAGTAGTTCGGGCTTGGTGTTGGCGCGTTTGTTGCCCTTCATGGACTTTTTGATGGCGGCGCGACGGCGGACCAGTTCGCGTTCGTCAGCGGAGAGGTCCGAGGTATCGATGCCGTCGAGCAGACCGGGCTTGGGACGCTTCTTGCTGCGGCGCTTAGGTGCGCGCTTGGGTTTGGTGGCGGGTTTGTCGGCTGTGTTGGGCACGGCGTCATCGGCGGAGCTTGTCTCGAGCCGGTCTTCCTTCAGCTCAATCAGGGCATCAATGAGCCCCTTGTCAGCGGGCATCCATTCCACCGTGGCAAGTGAGGTGCGTGGAATCCAGCGGATATCGAGCTGGCGGTCGTGCTTCTGGGGCTCATCGGATTCATCGGCGAGCGAGCAGTAGTAGCACTCCATGGAGAGATGAAAATCGGGGTAGTTATACTCAACGGTATAGAAATCGCGCAGGTTGGTGACTTTTACCTGCAGCTCTTCCATAAGTTCGCGTCGCACGGCGTCCTCGGGTGTCTCGCCGCGCATGAGCTTGCCACCTGGGAACTCCCAAAGTCCCTGCATGTCGCCATAGCCGCGCTGCACGGCAAGCAGCTCATCAGATCCATCCTTGCGAATGATCCCAGCAGCAACATGAACAGTCTTCAACAGGAGTCCTCTCTCAATATCAACACGTGGCAGGGTAGCTACCCGTACCTTACACAACGGTAAGGCAAGCGTAAGCCATATCG